>JACQWW010000099.1 GCA_016209025.1 Elusimicrobiota bacterium
CGGTCAGAGCCTCGCGCCCCGCCTCGTCCTTGACGCCATGAAATTTAAGGTTTTGCATGATTCTCAGCGGCCCCCGGCCTTTCCCTTTTTCTCTTTCCGCCAGCATTAAAGCATAAGCTTTGTCGTCAAGCAGTTGGTATTTTTTAGCTTTAGCAATGACCTGTTTGACCGAAGCATCCGAAGCGCCTTTGAATTTGAGCTTGGCGCTAAGCATTTCCTCGCTTTGAGCCCGGCGGGCCAGACTGCGCAAAGCGCTTTGCCAAAAATCAGGGTGGTCAGCTTTTTGCATGGTTACTCATGCTCCCTTTTTGTCATTCCCGCGACCCGTGGCGAGCGAAGTCGAACTAAAGCGGGAATCCAGGCCGGCCATTTTTAAAAATTCGTTTTCTTCGATGACGGTTAACCCCAATTTTTCGGCTGTCTTGAGTTTACTGCCGGCCCCTGGTCCGGCCACGACCAGATTGACTTTGCGCGTTACAGCCGAGGCTGTTTCGCCGCCCATCTGTCTGACAATGGCTTCGGCCTCGTTTCTCGGAAGCTTTGAGAGAGCGCCGGTGAAAATAACTGTTTTTCCGGCGAAATGTCCCGAGCGGCTTAGGTGTTCCGGTTCGCGCATGTTCAGGCCCGCTTCTTTGAGCCGGCGCACCAATTCTTTGGTCTTCGGGTCGCGAAAATAACCGCAAATCGCCTCGGCGACGATGGGGCCGACTTCGGAAATGGTTTCTAATTCTTCTTTAGAGGCGCCGGTTAAGCGATCGAGTTCATTGAACTTTTCCGCCAGAACTCTGGCCATTTTTTCTCCGACATGGCGGATGCCGAGGCTGAAAATCAGCCTGGAAAGGGGTTTGGCTTTGCTTTTTTCGATTTGCGCCAAAAGATTATCCGCTTTTTTGTCCGCAAAAAGCTCGAGCCCGAGAAAATCATTTTTTTTCAGGCAATAAAGATCAGCCGCGTTTTTTGCCAGGTTTTTAGCGACAAGCTGTTCGATGGCCGCTTCTCCTAAACCGTCTATTTCCATGGCGTTTCTTGAGGCCCAGTGGCCGAGGATGCCTTTGAGCTGGGCCGGACAATCCACGGTATTGGAACAGCGATAAGCGACTTCTTCCTCTTTTTCTTTGGTAACGGCCGCGCCGCAGGAAGGGCATTTTTTAGGAACTGCCGCTATCCGGCCTTTGGTTGATTTTGAGGTTGTCTTGATGACTTTAGGTATCACCTCACCGGCTCTTTCCACAACCACTGAATCGCCGATTTTAATGCCAAGCCGCTTGATTTCGTCGAAATTATGCAAAGAGGCGTGCTTGATAACGACTCCGCCGCAGGGAGCAGGTTCGAGTTCGGCCACCGGCGTTATGATTCCAGTGCGGCCCACCGAATAAATAACATCGGTGATTTTGGTCGTTGTTTGATGCGACTCGAATTTATAGGCAATGGCCCAGCGCGGGCTTTTCGCCGTCGTGGCGAGGATATCCTGGAGCCTTCGTTCATTGATTTTGATTACCAGGCCGTCCGCTTCAAATGGGAGTAAGGCGAGCTCGTCTTTCATTCGGACGACAGTCTCTTTAAGCAGGTTTTCATCGCGGCAATAGCGGCGCAGGCTTACAGTGGGCAGTCCAAGCTTGTCCATGGCCTCAAGAAATTCACCGTGCGTTTTGATGGGCGCCCCTTCGATGCGGCCGAAAGAATGAAGATAAAATCTGAGCGGCCTTAAGGCGGTCACTTTCGGGTCTTTTTGCCGCAATGAGCCGCTGGCCGCGTTTCTAGGATTAGCGAAAATCATAGCGCCGGCCTTTTTTTGCGAGGCATTTAATTTTTTGAAGTCTTCTTTGCCGATGACAATTTCCCCCCGGACTTCAAGGAGTTCGGCAGGATCGGGGCCGCGCAAAGCGAGCGGGATGTTGCGCACGGTCCTAAGATTAGCGGTGATGTCTTCGCCTGTTTCGCCGTCGCCGCGCGTGGCCCCTTGCGCAAAGCGGCCTTGGCGGTAGACGAGCGCGGCGCTGACGCCGTCTATTTTGGCTTCAACGATAAAGGACGGCCTGGCCTCTGCCAGCAGTTTTCTGTTGCGGACAAGCCATGCCTCAAGCTCTTCGGCAGAATAGGCATTGTCTAAAGAAAGCATGGGAATTGCATGGCGCACCGCTGTGAATTCGCTGACCGCGCTTCCGGCAACTCGCTGGGTGGGCGAATCCGGGCTGACCAGATCGGGAAATTGCCGCTCCAGATCGGCCAGCTCCCTCATAAGGCGGTCATATTCCTGGTCAGATATTTCAGGATCGGACATGACATAATAGCGCTGGTCATGCCCGCGGATTTCTTCGCGGAGCTCTTGAATTTTTTCCGCCGCTTCTTTCTTGGTCATGCTTTTGTCATTCCCGCGACCCGTGGTGAGCGAAGTCGAACCAAAGCCGGAATCCAGCCCGCATTTTTCACGCTTTGCGCTCTTCTTTCAGTTTATCCAAAATGCCGTTGACGAATTTCCCTGAATCGTCGGTTGAATAGGATTTGGCGATTTCCACGGCTTCGTTTATGATGACGTTGATGGGAGTTTCCGGCATGGCGATGATTTCAAAAGCGCCGAGGCGGATGATGTTTCGGTCAATGGCCGACATGCGGCTTAATTTCCAATTGTGGCAGTGGGTTTGGATCAAAGCGTCTATGTTTTGGCTGTCCTTGACGATCCCCTGAAATAATTTTTGGGCAAATTCTATGGTTAGGGGATCATTTTTTGGTTTAGCGGCTTTTGCGTTTTTTTGACCGTAGACGTTATCGCGGTCGTGGTTGAAATTGACTTCTGTGACAGCTGTTTGCCAGGCTTCTTCGGCTGGAATTTGGCAATTGTCCCAAAGATATAGGCATTGGAGACAAATTTCTCTGGCCTGTCTACGTGAACCCATTATTAGTTGGTATATTGACGCAATGGGGTCAGGTCTTCATTTGTCACTTGTTACAACAAATTATGGCCGCCATTTAGTTTCTA
>JACQWW010000104.1 GCA_016209025.1 Elusimicrobiota bacterium
CCGGAGGAGCCTTGAGCGAAAGCCAGCTTATCATTCCCCAGCTTCCCTCAGGAAGCCTTCCCGCAGGAAAGACCCTTTTCATAGAAACAAGATACTATGTCATCACCCCTGATGAGCCGGATTACCACAAGCAGGCCAAGCAAAAGGCCAATCAACAGCTTTGCGATGCCGTCAAGACATTCGGCTGGGTTGCCGGCATCGGAACCCCTCCTGATTGGTCGCGGCTCAGGTTCAGCCGCGATAACAACGGCGAGGAGTGGCCGGCGACCAGGATCAATCGGTAGACTTAAAGCTTGCCCCCTTGTCCGGTGTTTCCCCTGACCCACGGAATCCAAAAAATCAAAATCCAAAAAGGTTCGGCCATAATTCACTTTTGAACACTGTTCCAACAAGGTAAAATTGTATCTCACCAATATAAAATCAGAAATCGTAAAAATTAAAATCGGGAGACAACATAATTAGCGTGTCGAGGGGGCAGGAAAACTAATTACAATGTATAAATCGGGTCATCGTAAACAATAAATTATGGAACGGTGTTTGGTTATCGGCAGCGGCTGTGCCGGATTGACCGCCGGCATTTACGCGGCACGGTCAGGCCTTGACCCTTTGATCATCAGCGGGCTTTTGCCCGGCGGCCAATTGACCATGACCACGGAAGTGGAAAATTTCCCCGGCTTTCCCAGCCCGGTGCAGGGCCAGCAATTGATGGATGCCATGAGAAAACAAGGCGAAAGGCTGGGCGTACGCTTTGTTAACGATCTGGCCGAAGAAGTCAATTTCAAAAAACATCCCTTTAGCGTACGGCTGGCCGGGGGCAGTGAAATCGCGGCTCAGGCCGTTATCGTGGCGACAGGCGCCGCTGCCAGATGGCTGGGCTTAGGTTCCGAGCAGAGACTGCGGGGCAAGGGTGTGTCCGCCTGCGCCACTTGCGACGGTTTTTTCTTTAAAGGCAAGGATGTTCTAGTCATCGGCGGCGGCGACACGGCCCTTGAGGAGGCCTGCTTCCTGACGAAATTCGCCTCCAGCGTGGCCGTGGTGCATCGCCGCGGCAAGTTTCGCGCCACATCCGCTTTGGTGGAAAAAGCCGGACAGAATAAAAAAATCAGGTTTATTTTTGACTGCGTCGCTGAGGAAGTTTTGGGCCGCGAGACGGTGGAGGGCGTGCGCCTGAAAAATGTTGCCAGCGGCGCCGTCCAGAGCGTCAAATGCGAAGGATTGTTCGTTGCCATCGGACATGAGCCGGCCACCTCTTTTTTAAAAGGACAACTGGCCTTGGATGAACAAGGCTACATCCTTGTCAAGCCGGCCGGTTTTGTCGTGACGGATACGCCGGGAGTTTTCGCCGCCGGCGACTGCGCTGATCATCGCTACCGCCAAGCCGTCACTGCCTCGGCTTTCGGCTCCATGGCGGCCATTGAAGCCGGGAAATGGCTTGAGAATAAAGGTTTTGTTTAGGTAAAATTTTCAGGTAGACTTTAGACTATAGAACTTCCCCAAAGGGGTAAGTTCTGAAGTCTGAAGCGCGAAGTCTAAATAAGTCTGAGGTCTGAAGCGCGAAGTCTGAAATAAAAAAGAACATCATTTTTTTCAGACTTAAGACCTTAGACTTCAGACTTAAAATTCATACTTCAAGCTTCACTTAAGACCTTAGACTTCAGACTTAAAATTCATACTTCAAGCTTCAGACTTAAGACTTCAGAAATTCCTTCGGGGAATTTCTGGGCTATGGTCAGGATAAGGAGGTTCTTTTTATGTCTCATGTCATAACTGAAAAATGCGTCGGCGAACGCTATGCGACCTGTCAGGGCGTTTGTCCGGTTGAAGCGATTCATGCGGCCGATTATAATAACGAGCCGTTTATGATCATTGACCCGGAAACCTGCATTGACTGCGGCGTCTGCTTGACGGAATGCCCTATCGGCGCCATTGTTTCGAGCGTGGACGAAGATCCCAAATGGGCCCAGATCAATAAAGATTTGGTTGCCAAATACAAGGGCAGTCCCAAGCCGCCGGTCAGGTCACCCAACGATCCGCCTAAAAAAGCAGTCAACAAACTCGTCAACGTAAAATGAATTAAACGCATGCCCTACGGTTCGACGGGCTCACCATCCTGAGCGAAGTCGAAGGACCGGACATGCGTTTAATCTCACCCCCGCGAAAGCGGGGGTCCAGGCCTGGATTCCCGCCTACGTCCTTCGATTGCCACTCAGGACAGCCCTGAGCGGAGTCGAATGGGGCGCGGGAATGACGCCAAAAGTAAAGAAGCGTTGGAGACACTACACTAGGAATGGAGCTTTTTATGATTTTTTTTATCATGGCCGTTTGGGCGGCCCTGCCTATTGTTTTGTTTGCGGCCTGGGCTTATTCAAACGGAATCTCCTGGACTTTCTTTTTTTCAAAGAGCAGTGAAAAGACGCCTTTATCCGCAAATCATGCCGGCCTGCCGCCTGACATATTGGATAAAGCCAGGCGTTTTAGAAAAGCCGCCAGAAGCGTTTTTGCCGCGGCCCTGACCGCGTTTTTACTGGGGCTTTTATCGCTGGCGTTTGCCGGATGCCGGCAAGATCATGCCTCCAGCGGCGAAGCGCTGCGCTCCGGTTTTTCTTACGGACTGGAATTTTTGGCCGGCTTGAGCCGGTCGCTGGGTTCGCCGAAAGTTCTGCGCGGTCATATTGTTTTAGGCGATGAAAGCCTGACGGGCTTGGTTAATACGCCCAATGCCGTATGTCTTTTGCTGGCCAAAGATAACTGGGGCGTTCCTGTCGCCGTTAACAGATGGCTTAATCCGAAATTTCCGCTTTTTTTTAGAATAACTTCATCTGATCTTATCGTGCCGTCAAGGCATTGGCAAGGGCCTTTTCATCTTGAGGCTTATCTTTTTCTTTCCCAAAACAAGGACAAGGAATTGCCGCCGCCGGCCGATGCCGTGCGGTGCGTTTTGGCCAAGCCTGTTTACCCGGCTGTCATGCAGAGTCTGGAATTGGTTTTAGGCGATAAAAATGAAACATGAAAGGTAATGGGGTCAGGTCTGAATGGCGCTTACTTAAGCTCTTTGCCGTCATTCCCGCGGAAGCGGGAATCCAGGCCTCGTCGGAATCTGGACCCCCGCCCCGCTCCGCAGCCCCATTCCGGAGGTCTGGGACGTTTGGAGTCCCAGGGGGACGCGACGAGCTTCGAGGGCGGAGATACGGCCAGCGGCCGTGGGCGCCTTCGCGGGGGGGACGAACAAATGCAGAGACTCGGGCTTAAGTAAGCGCCATTCAGACCTGACCCCATTACCACCCAGTTGTATTTTTCATTGCGGGAGAGTCCCTTGAACTTCAAGCCCCCGGGAGATTTGAGGATAGATCGAATTTGTTCCAACGTCGTTATCTGCGAATCGTCCATGTTTATTGTCATGGTTCCAGATTAACATGGTTCGCCGGCGGGAACTCAATAGGCCTATTTCAGGCTCATCTTGCGTTAGACAATTCTCCCCCTTGAAATAACGACTATTTGTGTATAAGATATTACTTGTGAGGTAATATGTATTATACGAAAGGTGCAACAATGAAGACCCTTGGCAAGGCAAGCGCCCCTCTTATAACAACCCTCTACGACGAAAATAAAGCGATTTTTACGCTTGACGACGTCGTTCGCATTAATAAGGCATCCCGGCCGACCGCGACGAAACTTGTCTTTGACTTGATCAAAAGAAAGGTTGTTTCCAGCCTTAAAAAGGGCAAATACATCATCATTCCCCAAGAAGCCGGCTCTCTTGGCAGTTATACCGGCAATTGGCATGTGGCCGCGCGGGAATTGTCCAATTCCCCGGCCTATTACATCGCGTTCTACAGCGCCATGAAACATTGGGGGATGACAACCCAGCCGCTCATAAAAATATTCGTGGCCACCCCCAAAAGGCAGTTTGCCCCCCAAAAGATGAAAGACAAGATCGTCTTTGTTTTCGTGGATAAAAAATATGTTTGGGGAGTCACGGAAGAATGGGCTACCAAGATGGAAAAGGTCAGAATATCCGACCTGGAAAAGACCATTCTCGATGCCTTGGCTCATCCCGAATACTGCGGCAGCGTCACCGAGGCGGCCAAGGGCATCTGGCTGGTCAAAGATAAAATTAATTTTGTCCGTCTTTTAAAATACGTGAAAAAATACGATAAAAACGTGGTTGCCAAAAGATTGGGTTATATCCTCGAGATGCTCGGGATCGCGACGGAGGATGTCCTGGCTGAGTTGAAAAAGTCCGTTAGAGACCGGTATGATTTATTTGACCCGGCCGCAGGAGGCCGGGGCGTCGCCAAAAATCGCTGGAGACTGCTTGACAACCTTGGCAGGGAACAGATTTTAAAAATAATCTCCCACTGATCATGCTTGATTTTATAACCGTCCAAAAAATCAGGGAAACAAGCGGTATTTCGGAAGAAACCATTGAAAAGGATTATTTGATAGAGCTTTTACTTGGTTATTTCGCGCAGGACGAATTTTTAACCGAACATCTGGTTTTTCGGGGTGGGACCGCGCTAAAGAAGATTTATTTTCCCGCTTACCGCTATTCCGAAGACTTGGATTTTATGACAACGGCGCCGGATATTCTGTCCGCCGTCAAAGACAAATGGGAAAAGATGCTAAGAAAAATCATGAACGATTTTCCCGTCCGGCTGGAACTTAAACCCGAATATCCTCAAAGAGGCCATTTACAGCTCTTTATCTCTTACGAAATTCTTGCCGAAGTTCGCGCGGATAAAAGATTGAAAGTGGACATCGTGGAAGACAATTTTATGCCGACTTGCCGCAAAGCCAGGCTGGCCTTTTCTTTTAATGATTTCAGCGATGTTGTCAGGCATGCGCGGGTATACACCCTGGAAGCCGTTGCTGCCGATAAAATCGGGCGGATATTGGACGCGGTCATCGAGCCGAGAGACCTGTGGGACCTGCATTATTTACTGCAGTCAGGAATAAAAATCGCGGCCGTTAAAAAAATATATCACGGCAAGTACGGCGCGGACATTTCCCTGCCGAACTTGCTGAGCGCCGTCAAAAGCCCCGGATACAAAAATGCCTGGCACAACCGGCTGGAAAATCAAGTGCCAAACCTCATGCCTTACGAAAAAACCATAGAACACCTGATCGCTTTGCTTAGAAACAGATTCCAGTAGACACGCGCCGCCCTGAAATGTTTGCGTAAATTTTGGGACCAATTTGGGACCAATCTGGGACGGTTGCGGTCAAAAATCGTCAAAACCGGTCAAAGTCAAAAACTCAAAAAGCGCTGATTTTCAAGAAGTATCACACTCGGTCAAACCCCGTCAATACCGTCGGAGAGCCTTAAAAGTCGGATGCTCTACCACTGAGCTACGGGCCCAATCTCCTTGATACTCAAGCGATTTTGGTCATTTTTCTGACCTTGAAAATTGCGAGGTGTCCAATAGGTGTCCATACCTGTGTCTTTGGCAAAAGTTTTTAAAGGACCGGCCGACTCGCGCATGCGCTGACCTTGGTAGTAATAATCAATCGGCCAAATATTGCCTTTCTTATAAAGTCCCATAATGATTTTCCATACCAATTTAAATCTTTCGACAATTATCGCACTACGCTAGAGTTTCGCATGCTTATTATAACGCTTCGATCCCATTCCACAAAAGCCGCGCTCGTTCCCGTAAAAATTTTCGATAATTTTCGAGTTTCCACAATTTTTTATCCTGTGGAATAAAGTGTTGTTTCAAAATCATTGGGGTAGAATTAAAATTTTCTAGATAATTTTCAGGTTTTTCTTCGTTAAGTGAGGAATTTTTGTCTGCCGAGATAAACGTGAGATTAGCAATGCTATTAATTTCCTTCTTTTCGTATTCCTCCGAGGTAATGGGGTCAGGTCTTCATTTGTCACTTGTCGCAATAAAGTTTTATGGCCGTCCTCCATCTGGTGCTGACAAGTGACAAATGAAGACCTGACCCCATTACCAGACCACGGCGTATTCCGCTTTAAAGCTTGTTTCTAGTTCGGCGAGACCGCCCCATTTGCCGGGATAACCGGCGGCCACAGCCGCATCGAGGTTCGCCCCGGCCCGGAGGCTTTTTAAAAATTCATAAAAACCCACGCGGCCGCCCTGCTCGATCAAAAATTTGACCAGAAGCCAGCTTTCAATATAAAAAATTCCGGCCTCGCGCTCTTTGTGATTCATGGCTGTTTTAGTTGAGGTCAGCTCAATGAGCTTGAGATAGTTGCCTTTAAGTAAAGGGATCGCGCTTTTATAATTTTCTTCGCCCTTGTCCGCTTTGGCGCGCGATTCTTCATACATGGCCAAGCCTTCGTTGAGCCACAGGAGATCGTCGTGGGACCCGGCGAAAAATTCCTGAAAAATCAAATGCGAGATTTCATGGGCCAGGGTTTCGGGAAGATTCGGGGCGGTAAAGGCGAAAATCGCGTTGTTCATAAAAACAGCGCCGGACCATTGGGGCATTTTCGTTGTTTCAAGATATTCCCGGGCCGTGCCGTAGAGAAAAAGCGGGGTCAGGCTGTAAGGCCTGGACGATTCAGTGAGTTTGACGTCCCGGAGGATGCCTTGGTAGATTTGATCGGCGATTTGGCTTATACGTTCGGCTGATTCGGAGTTTGAGATCACCTTGAAATAAAGGCCGTCAATTTCCCTGACCGGTCCGTCCGGCCTGTATTGCGGCGATTGCCTGGGAATCTCGCGGTTACCGGCTATGGGACCGAAAGAACAGCCGCTAAATATAAGAATATTGAATATGGAATATAGAATATTGAATACAGGATATTGAAAAAATTTTTTTTTCTTCTTGCCAATATTCAACATTCTACATTCTATATTCTTCTATTAAGGTATCATTTTGATATGAGGCTTAGACGTTTTTTTCAAGCAGTCTTGATGGTTGCCTGTGTTTCGGCGTTCGCCTGCGCCGCCGGGAACATCAAAAAATCAGGGGCCGCGCCTAAAGATGAATGGCTCGGCAAGCGCTTGGCCATGGTGGATTTGATCGCTAATTACAGCCAATCGCACCGGGTAACGGATAAAACAGTCATCGAGGCCATGAAGAAAGTTCCCAGGCACCGCTTTGTTCCTTCGGACGTTGTTGAGCGCGCCTATGACGACACGCCGCTTATGATCGGCGAAGGCCAGACCATTTCCCAGCCTTTTATCGTCGGCTATATGACCGAGCTTTTATCATTGAAGCCGAGTGACAAAGTTTTGGAAATCGGCACCGGCTCCGGTTATCAAGCCGCTGTTTTATCGCTTCTGGCCAAGGAAGTTTATACCATCGAAATTATTGAAAGCTTGGGCCGCCGGGCCGGGGCCGCTTTGCGCGAGCTCGGGTATAAAAACGTCAAGGTTAAAATCGGGGACGGCTATCGCGGCTGGCCCGAAAACGCCCCTTTTAATGCTGTTATCGTCACCTGCGCGCCGGAGGATATTCCCAAGCCCTTGATTGATCAGCTCAAAACCGGCGGCCGCATGGTCATTCCCGTGGGCAGGCAATTGGAGGACATGTGGACGACCCAGGAGCTGATTGTGCTGATAAAGACCGACAAGGGAATCGTCAGGGAAAAAAAGCTCGACGTCAGGTTTGTATCCATGACCGGTGAAGCGCAGAGAAAACCGGAACAAAAAAAACGCCCGCAGGAGATACAATTCCCCCAGCAGTTTTAATTTTTTTAATAAATTTTTCATTAGCGCCGTGTTTTGGCGCTCAGGCGAAGCAAAAATCCCGCGGCCTGCTTGAACAAGGCCACGCTCTCTATTTTGAGGGGAAACTCAAAGAGGCGCGCTTAATTTATGAAAAAGCGGCGGCGTCCGGAATGTCGAGGCCGCTTGCCTTGAGAAACCTGGCGGTTGTCAGGCGCGATCTCGGCGATCTTAAGGGAGCGATTACGGCTTTGACCAAAGCCCATGAGATCGAGCCGGCGGATGTTCCCACTCTCGAGGAGCTTGCCTCGTTTTTTTATTTCAATGCCGAATACCGCCGGGCTGAATATTACGCCCAAAAAGCCTTGAGGCTGTCTCGAAAAAGCGTTCCAGCCAGGTATGTTTTAGGCGCTTTATGGGCCGAGACAGGCAAATTTGAAAGCGCCCAAGCCGCTTTGCGCAAACTGGCGCAGGAAATGCCGCAATACCTTCCAGCTTATTTGTCCCTTGCCCGCATTCATGCGGTCAGGGGAGACTGGGCCGGGGCCCGGCGTTTTTACGAAAAGCTGTTGTCTTTGGACAGGCTTTATATCGAGCCGCGCCTTGATCTGGCCAGGGTTTTGACTACAGTTTCGCGCCGCCAGGAGGCCCTGGCGCAGTATAAAGAAATCGCAAAGGTTGATCCCAGGCATCCCGAGGTCGTCCGGAATCTCGATGGGATCAAGAAAATCGCCGACGCTGAAATTTTCCGGCGCAGCGAGGCTTTCGGCCGGCTGGGGACTAAAGCATTCCAGGCGGTCGCCCCGGCCGCGGCCCCGCCCCAAGTTTCTTTTGAGACCGGAAAGACTGTCTTGCGCCGCCTTCGCATCGGTTTGGGCGCAGGCGCTTCGGGAAAGCCGCCGGAAACCCCGGCCGCGGTATTTATGGCCTCAGGGCCTTTGCGGATTTATTTGAAAAAAAGCAAGGAAACGATCTTTCGCGCCAAGGCATTTCAGAATTGGAGTATAAAGGCCGAGGAAGGCCGCCCGCCCGCCCTGCTGGTCTTTGGCCCGGGCTTTGAACGGCCGTTTAAATATTTCGAACCCATTGTTTTGGAAACTGATTTGGCCACCCATACCATTCTTTTGCACGATATTCCGGTGGGACGCGGTTTTGCCTGGGCCGCGGCCAAAGACCGCCAATACCGGGGCCGCATCGAGCTTATCCCGGACAAAGATGCGGGTATAATTCTGGTCAATGACGTGCCGTTATCCAAATATCTTTACAGTGTTTTGCCTTCGGAAATGCCGGTGTCCGCTCCGCTCGAGGCATTGAAAGCCCAGGCCATTGTGGCCAGGACATTCGCCATGCGCCTGGCGAAAAACGAAAGGCCGCACCGGCGCCGCGGCTACGATCTTTGCGACAGCCAGCACTGCCAGGTTTATTCCGGCCTGGCCGCGGAGCGCCTCAAGGCCCGCCTGGCGGTTGATGAAACAGCCGGGCTTTTCCTGGTTTATAAAGGGCGTCTTATCAACGCCCTTTACTCGGCAAATTGCGGAGGCCTGACGCAAACCGCAGGCGAAATCAAGGGATGGTTCGCCAGCCCCTATCTTCAAGGCGTTTTTGACGGTGAGGATGGGACAGTTTTAAAAACTGTCCCAGCGCCTCCGGCGCGTCCGAACCGTACTTTGGCTCAGACAAAGTACGCAGAAACCGGCCGGCCGCGCTCGCCATGGGAAATCGAGCTTTGGATCAAGCGTTCGCCTGCGGCATATTGTTCGTCATCGAAATACGTCCCTTCTTTATCCTATCGCTGGGTTTGGGTGGCGGCAAAAAAAGACCTGGAGGAGAGAGCCAACCGAATCAAACCGATTGGAAAGCTCAAGAGCGTCACGGCGCTCAAGCGTTCAATTTCAGGCAGTATGCTGGCCGTCAAACTGATCGGCACTGATGCCGAATTGACGCTGGTCAAAGAGCACGACATCCGCCGGATTTTAGCGAGCGGACCTATTCGCAGTAATATGGCCGTTATTGACGGCAAGTACGACAGGAAAGGCGAACTTGAGGAGATTTATATTTCCGGCGCCGGATGGGGGCACAACATCGGTCTTTGCCAGGGCGGCACCATGAATCTGGCTGAGCTCAAAGGCTGGGACTTTAACCAAATTCTCCGGCATTATTACCGCGGCACTCAAATCGAGCCGCTTCCGTTTTATTTTTAGAACGACGACCGCTAAGAACGATTGCGGATAAATTTCATGATTTCCCGTAACGCCGGCTGACTCAGGTCTCCGATCAAAAGAAAATGTTTATCCGCCTGCTCCCACTCAAGAACACTGCCGGCTGAAGTCGAGGTGATAAAGCCGGGGTCTTCATACTGAGTCAGGACGATCTGGTGGGACCCTGGGCCGGCCTGGATTAGTTTTGGCGACACAAAAAAGGAAAGGCTGCTGAGTCCGTCATTGTATTGAAAATGAAGAGCCTCTTCGTCGCCCAACGGCATAAGAGCGGTTTTGGCCAGCTCAAAGCCGTTGGGAAGCTCCGCCAGCCAGGGAACGTCGCAAAATGCTTCGGGAAGCCCCTGGGCATTGGCTACGGCCGGCCGGGGCTCTTCCATTAAAACCTGCCCCTCTTTTGCCTGGGGCGGTTCAAAAAGGCTGTCGGACAAATCCGCTGGAATTTCTATGTCCGTAAAATGAACCTCAGTGGCAAGCGAGCCGTCGGAATTGGTCTGCTTGATTTTAAAAACAGCGCCGCTGGCAGGATCAACCCAAACAGTGCGCTTTGGACTGCCCGGGTGCTTTGGGTCAAGCTCAATAATGGCGGTGTTTTTCCCCATAACATCGTCGCTGCCTTTTGAAACGATCCGGTAACTGCGCTTGGTCAAATCAAGCAGCTTGGCATTGTCCAAGCCATTGGCGCCGCCCGATGGACGTTTGATCAAAGTTTTGGACTCGGCTTCCCATATCCATTCCGCCTCTTTGTTTTGTACGACGACTCGCGTTATTTCGCCTTGAGGCGAAAGAATTTCCTGGCGCCAAAGGTTGGGCGGCTTAAAATAAACCCTCGCCTCCGCCGCCTGGCTTTCCTGACCGAACCAGTTGATGATGATCCTTGTTCCTTTATAGGCGGCTGCCGGGGCCTTGGTAGCCAAGCCAAGCAAATCCTCCGACTCCAAGGCCCATAAATTGGGATAAATCAAAAGGCCCATGCTCAAACTAAACCAAAATTTATTCATTTTGCTCATTGTTCTGCGTAAGATTGCAAAGAATAGTAAGGGCTGGCCGCGGCCACCGTTCTCCTGGCAAGCGAGGTTTTGCTTAAACTGCGCGTGTGCTCGGCCAGAAACAGCTCAAGCGGCACAGCTTCTTGTTTCGGCTTAAAATCCTTATAAAGCCAAATTCCTGCAACTAATAAAACGCCGGCAAAAGAAAAAACAAGGGCTGGCTTGAAAACAAATCGCGGCCAACTCCAAAAAGGCTTTTTCAACAGCCGCTCATCAGCTTGGCGCTTAATCGCCCGCCTGATCTCGGGCGGCATTTCCATCAGCGGTTGTTCTTGAAGCAAATTTTTGACGGACTGAAGCTCTTTTAATTCCTCAACACAAGAAGGGCACCCGGCCAGATGCTCTTTCAGGGACAATCTGGAGAGATTGTCCGTCTCGTTGTCGAGAGAAGCCGACAAAAGCTCTCTAGCTTCTTTGCAGTTCATAAGAATCCTCGTTCAAATAATCTTTTATCAACTCTTTAAACATCTTTCTGCCCCGATGAATCCGGGAGCGCACAGTGCCGAGGGGACAGCCGGCGGCCTCGGCAATGGTCTCATAGGAAAGCCCTTCCATGTCGCAAAGAATAAGGGGCGCGCGCAACTCAGCGGGCATAGCTTCAAGCGACTTTTGAATAGCGGCTTCTTTTTCGCTCTCAAGCGCGTCGGCCAATGGGTCCTTTTGCGGGCAAGCCAAGCTGTCCGCCAGCTCTCTGTCCCCATTTCCACCGTCTTTTTTTCGGTTGAGCGATATGACGCGGGAAGTTTCATAACGCTTGATCCAGTCAAGATAAAGGTGGCGCAGGATGACGCAAATCCAGTTTTCAAAAGGCCTGGCCGGGTCATAACGCTCGATATTTTCCAACACCCTTAAAAACGCCTCCTGGGCAAGGTCGGCGGCCATATCCGGGCTGCCGGCCAAACGATAGGCGAATGTATGAGCAATGGGGTCAGGTCTTTGGCTCAAAAGAAGGCCACCGGCTTATTGCAATTTGGGCAAAGACAGCCAACCAGCCAGGTTCCGTTGGATACGAGCAATACCAGCCAAAGAAATCGAGGAAATAGTCAGCCGGATAAAACCCATCGGCCGCATTCAAAGAATTCTGGTTGTCGGCCGAAGCAGTGCGGGTCATGCGCAGGAAGTATGGGTTGAAGGCACTGGGGGAAAATGCGCGCTCAGCCGCGAGCACCGCATCCGCAAAACCCTGGGATTCGGCTCCATGCGCAGCACTCTTTTTACAGTGGAAACAGAGCGCGACAACAAAGGACAGCCCCTTGAATTCATCTTTTACGGAGGCGGCTGGGGCCACGGCGTCGGATTATGCCAGTACGGCGCCGCTGGCCGAGCTCTTAAAGGGCAAAGTTACCGACAGATTCTTGAGCATTATTACGATCAGGCCAAGCTCGAAAAAATTTAAGCGCTACATAGAACACTTTATTGAACACTTGACATATCGTTCTATCATCTGGTAATATTATCTTGATGACGCAGGCCAAATTAAATCCGATTCAAAATAGAATTTTGAAACTTCTGGAGCGGCATATCGAAGAACCGCTTTCTTACCGCGATCTGGCCAGAGAAGTGGGCGTTGCGTCCACAAACACCATTGCTTACCACCTTCGTTTGCTCGAAAAGAAAGGCTGCCTTAAGCGCGATCCAGTCAATCCGCGCAGTTATGCCGTATTAACCAAGCCAGAAACCGGCGTGGCCTACCTTAATCTTTATGGCCTGGTCCACTGCGGGCCCAATGGGTCTATTTTGGACGGTTCCCCCATTGACCGCATTCCGGTTGCGGCCCGTCTTATTCCTTTTCAAGTGACGGATGCCTTTTTGGTGAAAGCCAAGGGGGATTCGATGGAACCCAGAATATTTGACGGAGACTTGGTATTGGTTAAAAAACAAGCTGTTGCCAATAGCGGGGACATCGTCGTATGCGCAAACGAAGGGGAGGCAATTATTAAAAAAATGCGGCAAGAAAACGGAAATATAATACTTATATCTTTGAACCAAAAATACGAACCTTTTCTTGCCTCAAAGGAAGAGTTTAGAGTGGAGGGAACCGTGAAAACAATTATATCATGGAGCTTTTAAAATTTTACGCCCGCAAACTGATTTTGGAATGTATTCCACCGCATACTTATTACTGTGAACCATTTGCCGGCGGCGCGTCTATATTTTTTGCCAAGACTAAAGCCAGGCAGAACTGGCTTAATGATTTAGATAAAGAACTCATTAATTGTTACAGATTCATCCAAGAATCTCCTGAATCAATAATAAAAGTCCTTGAAGGAGCAAGACCTTCCAAGGAAACTCACTATTACTTCAAGAACGTATTTAATCCATCCAGTGACTTAGAGAGGGCTGCCCGGTGGTTCTTTCTAAATCGAACCTCTTACTCCGGTATCATGCAACAAGAAAATTGTTATTTCGGATATGGCGACAAATATAGCATGCGGCCAGAAAATTGGCTAAATCACCTTAAGACTTGCTCGGAAAAACTGCAAAATGTCAAATTTACAACGTGCGACTTTGAAAAAATAATCAATGAGGTTCCTGATGGCGCATTTTTGTTTATAGACCCGCCGTATTTTGGCGCCGATCAGGATAAATTTTATACCTGCTATTTTTCCAAAGAAGACCATTATAGGCTCAATAAAATTTTGAAGTGTCACGCTAAAAGAATTCGGTTTTTAATTACATATGACAACGTCGAAGAGGTGCGAAATATCTATGATTGGGCCGCGGCAAGGCTAGACAGAGAATGGAATTACATGCTGAATCGAACAGATGATCAAAAAAATGGGCGCAAGCTAGTGGATGGCTTTCGGAGCAATCGGTATAAGGGAAGGGAGATCTTTATACTTAACTACAAAGTAGATGAATCGCTGATGGGTTATAAATCCGATGAGGATATCCGACAAGAAAAATTCCATGGAAGCGATGCCCGACAACTTTTATTTAATGCCTAAAAATTTCTCAAATTTTACTTCGCAGTTTTTGAGGGGAACCCACGGACTTTCTACCTTTAACGGCGAACCGCTAAAACGCATTTCTGGATAGTTCGGCACAAATCCGCAATTCACCTTATTTCTGCACTTTTTTCTCGTACATTGGACAGAATTCTCTGTCAGTATGACGAGCGATCGCGAGGGGGCAATAAACATGGAATTGAATGCGAAATCCTGCATCTTTTCTTCTTGTATTGAC
>JACQWW010000105.1 GCA_016209025.1 Elusimicrobiota bacterium
ACTCTTAGAGTATAGGTGGTGGCGTGCACCAGATAAGCCGGATTGATCACATTGCCGGCATCCCAGGTCCACTGGTCAGGACTGCCTTCTGTCCAGGTGGCCGTGGCAAAGTAGACCCCGTCGCCAAAGGATGAGGTGAAGGCTGAGCCGTTCCACCAGGTATTGCCTGTTCCTGCCGGAGAAGAGGAAAGGGCCACGGTCATAGTGGAGATGTCGGCCGGGGTATCGGTGATGGTGCCGGAGATGACGGTAAAGTCAGGGTTGACATAGAAGGGACCGGTCAGGATGTTGGTGGAGACAAAGTTCGAGACCGTGGCGGTCGGGGCGTTAAGATCGAAGGTGATGGTCCTGGAATCAATGTTCTCGGTAAAGGTGTCCTCAAGGCTGCCGGCCGCATCCGATGACCTGGCTACAATCCAGTAGGTCTTGTCATGGAGCCAGACAGGAAGAGAGCTTGCGGCGATGATCCAGGTGCCTGAGGATGTCCAGGTGGTGGGGCCCTGGACAGCCGTGGTCGAAGCGTTTATCCAGTAGGGGCAGGATGTCCAGGCTGAGCCGGTCCAGCAGGCATTGGCGCTGGTGGAAATCTGGACCTGGACCTTATTGATGCCGGCTGAGACCTTGGCAGGCTCACCGAGCGTTGGCTCATCAGCCATGGTTCCGGTAACGGAGCCAAGAGAGGAGAGCATGGCATTGTTGGAGGGTGACTGTATCGTGGTGTAGGGGGCGGAGGAATCATAGACAAAGGTGGAAGCGTAAACCCCGAAGGACTCGATGTTATTGCCGCTATCCGCATTGTCTTGAGCTGAGCTTGTCGCATAATAACTCGTGCCATAGGGGAGCTTGACTCCGGAAGGAAGCGCGGCAATCACTGCCCAGGTGCCGAGCTCCGCATTAAAATCAACCTGGGAATCCGGACCAGCCGGGCTGCCTAATGTGTAACCAGCCACCCAGTCATCTCCATTCCAGTAGAAGCCGGTATCCAGGCGTCTTAACTGAACGCGAACATTGGAGGTATTGGTGCTTAAATTTATATTGTCAGGAGGATTTGTATTTGTCCTATCCACCATGGTCCCACGAATCGAAGTCAGGGAATTGACGGCTTGATTGGCCCCATCAGCCGGGCTGACCAGCCTGGATTCAGGCGCCAGCTCATCCCAAATTGTGGTCCAGGTGCTGTAGGTAATCGCCCAGTTGCCTGCATTGTCACGAGCCCGGGCAGAGTATTGATACTGTTGGCCGCTCTTAAATCCGGCGCCTGTGAGGCCCCCGGAGGAAGCGCTCCAGTTGGTCCAGTTTCCAGGAATATCCGGCACAACATTAAAAAAGGCGCCTTCTTCCGTGGTATCCGGGTTAAAGCTGTTAACACCATCCCACCAGTTCTGAGTACCGCTCAACCTCCTTATGCGCAGCTGCACCTGGGCCACGCTCCCTGGAGAGATGTCAGCGGATGTTCCGGCAATCGTGGTGAGGATTTTAGTCCTGCCGGTGGCCGGCGAAGTAATGGCAGCGGTAGGCGGATTGATCTCATAAGTAAATGTATTAGAGGAGGTTCCCACGGCAAAGCTGTCCTGAACATTGCCGGCTTCATCCGTGGCCCGGCCGGTGATAATGTAGCGGAAGCCAGGATTCCAATTAACGCTGTTATAGTTCCAGCTCTCAGGCACGCCTGCGGCCGCCAGCCAATTAGGGCAGGAGGCTGTGGAAAAGTTGGAGCCATTGTAACAGAAGGAAGTGCCCAGCTTCTGAATGGAAACAACAATGGTTGAAATGCTGACGCCTGGGGCTGAGGTGGAGGTTCCCATAATGTTAATTAAGGTGGCTGAGGAATAGTTGTGCTGGGGAACGTCAATGACCGCGGTAGGCGCCGGCGTAGGTCTTCTAAACTTTATATTTTGAACGTTTGTGTTTGAGGAAACAACGGCCCGGTCCCAGGTTTTTATCCTTAAGAGATAGGTGTAATTATCCTCAATATTCGGGGGATAAAGATTAAATGTCCAACTATCAGTAGAGCCGGCCGGGCCATCCACCCAGCTCGAGGTTGACATATACACCGCATCCGAAAAGGGAGCGGAGAAGCTCGAGCCATTGTACCAAGAGGGTCCTGCGCCATCGGTCTGAGACGAAATGGCAATCAAAATCCTACCAGTGCTGCTGGGCGTGTCCGATGAAATGCCGATCAGGCTGGTTTCGCTCACCGGCAGAAAATTCGTGCTGGCGCTGACGGTAAAGTTCGTTACCGTTGCCGTGGGACCATAAAAATCAAAGGTGATGGAGCGCGAGTCAACGTCGGTCTGGAAGGTATTTTCCACATTGCCGGCATTGTCCGAGGACCTAACCAAAATCCAGTAGGTTTTGTTGTGCTGCCAGACAGGAAGAGAACTGGCGGCGATGATCCAGGTTCCTGAGGAAATCCAGCTGGTTGGACCCTGGAGGGTGGTGGTCGAGGCATTTATCCAGTAGGGGCACGAGGTCCAGGCTGAGCCGGTCCAGCAGTCATTGACTCCGGTGGAAATCTGGACCTCAACCTTGATGATGCCGGCTGAAACCTTGGCCGGCTCGCCCAAGATCGGATCATCGGACATGGTGCCGGTGATGGAGGCAAGCTCAGAGAGCATGGCCAGATGGCTCGGTGAGGTGATGGTGGTATAGGGATTGGAGGAATCAATGACAAAGGTGGAGGAATAAACCCCGAAGGACTCGATGTTGTTGGCTGCGTTGGGATTGGAGGCTGAGTCCGCGTTATCCTGGGCCGACATGGTAATGTAGTAGCTTGCGCCGTATGGCAGCTGGGCCGCGGAAAGGATGGTGGCTTTGACCGCCCAGGTGCCGCCGGCCGCGTCAAAGTCCACTTGGCCGTCAGGGCCGTCGTCGCCTGCCGTGGTCTGGCCCAGGGTTTGAACGCTCCCCTGCCAGCTGGAATCCCCATCCAAATACTGGCCGGTATCAAGGCGGCGGAACCTGACCTTTACCTCGGTGACTGTGCCGAGATTCTGATTGCTTGCGTTGGTCTTGTCCATCATGGTTCCCTGGATAGAGGATAAGGCGCTGACTGCCTGGAAAGCTCCGCCTGAAGGCAAAGTGAGCCTGGTCTCAGGCGCGGCATTGTCCCAGACCGTGGTGTAGGTGGCGTAGGTTAAAGACCAGTTGCCGGAGGCGTCCCTGGCCCGCACAGAATACTCGTAGGTGCTCAGTCCCACATAGAAATCCTTGTCCCCGCTATTGACCACGCCGCAGGAAACGCTCCAGTTGGCCCAGTCCGGACCCGCGGCCGGAACCACGTTAAAGAAGGCCTCCTCAGGAGTGAGGCCGGAGGTGAAGTTGCTTCCGTTCCACCATTTGCCTTCGGAAACTTTCTTTATCCTCATCTGAACCAGGTTGACTCCGGCCACATCCAGGGACGAGGCAGTGCCGGCAATGGTGGAGATACTTACGTTTCTGCCAGTAGCCGGCGAGGTGATGGCGGCGGTGGGCCCTTCCACGTCATAAACGAATGATCTTGAAGAGTCGTTGACCCAGAAGTTGTCTTGGACATTGTTGGCCGTGTCGGAAGCGCGGGCCAGGATAAAGTAGCGGGCCGCCACGCCGCCGGCTGACCAGCTGATGTTGGTGGCTTTCCAGCCTGAGCCGTCGGTTTCCGTCATGAGCCAGTTGGGGCAAGCAGCGGCGAAGGTGTTATCTGTTCGGCGGTAGCAGTTATTGCCGGTATCCGCGCTGTCTTTACCGATGGAGACAAAGACCGTGGCTGCCTGGGCCAGCAGGCCCTGGTCCTGGGAACTGCCGGTAATGTTAATGGCCGTGTTAGTGGAGTAGTTGTTGGCGGGAGAGGTGATGGTGGCGGTAGGCTTGACCGCGTCATAGAAGAAGGTGAAGTTCTGGGTTCTTTCTTGATAAGGGGAGGCTTGGGCGCGGGAGCGGACTCTTAGAGTATAGGTGGTGGCGTGCACCAGATAAGCCGGATTGATCACATTGCCGGCATCCCAGGTCCACTGGTCAGGGCTGCCTTCGGTCCAGGTGG
>JACQWW010000143.1:0-3371 GCA_016209025.1 Elusimicrobiota bacterium
CAATCCAAAGGCCGGGAAAATCCCGATTGTTCCAGCTTATTTCAAACGAGACGTCGGCGTCTTAGGCGCGGCCGCGGCTTTTTTGAATCGTGCCGTCTAAAAATCTATTTGATATAAACTAAACATGCTGTCCAAATTCTTCAAGAAACCGAGAATCATCCTTGTCATAGAGGACGAAGAGGCGGTCGCCAGCACCCTGGAAATCGCCCTTAATGCCAAAGGCTATAAAACCATCAAAACCGCCAGCGGCCACGAAGGAACCAACTTGGCCATGAAAAATTCCCCGGCCTTGGTTATTCTGGATATCCGCCTGCCTGATATTGACGGTTGGCAGGTTTTGAACAATTTAAGAGCCACGGAAAGCACGAAAAATATACCGGTGCTTATTCTCACCCAGCTCAATCAAATGGGCGACATCAATATGGGTTTTAACCTTGGAGCAACAGCCTACCTTGCCAAGCCGCTCGATCTTTCCAAGCTCTATAAAAAAGTCTCGGAAATCCTTGGCGATTAAAGGCAATGGGGTCAGGTCTTCATTTGTCACTTGTCACAACAGGCCCGAGGCCGTCCTCTAACTGTGCTGACAAGTGACAAATGAAGACCTGACCCCATTGCCTCATTTGTTCTGCGTTATGCCCTGCTAAAATAGGGTTTCTCCCGCACCCCAAATATGACCACCAGAGCCGCTATGACCAGGGCTCCCAGCATGATGTCGAATCCGGCTGAATAATCGTTGCCCCGATAAGCGATGTAATAGCCGATGATGATCTTGGTCAAGAAGCCTCCGATTTGACCCCCGGTATTGACGAAACCTGAGCCGGATCCCATCAGTTTGGCGGGGATGAGAATCATGGTCAAGGCCCCGGCCGCGCCGCAAGCCATAAAAAGCAAAAAACCGGCCGCGCACTGAAGAATCATGTAGGTTTTATAGTCAGCCACCCGGGTGAAAGCGTAAAGGCAGATGCCGCCGATCACCTGACAGCCGAAGACCAGAAATCGGCGCCTGCCTCTGAAAAATTTATCCGAAATAAAACCGGCTGAAATGCATCCCACCGTGGCAAACATGAAAGGCAGGGATGCCGCCCAAGCCGTAGCTTTGAGATCAAGACCCTTGGCCTTCATTAGATACGACGGCAGCCAAGTGAGCCAGCCGTACATGGTGATGTTGAAAATCAAGGCAATGGAAAAAAGCACCCAGATGATAGGCGCTTTAAGAAGTTCCCTGAAAGTGGCTTTTTCTATCGTGCCCTCCACATTCGCGGCCTGCGATTTGGCGTCAGCCTCGAATTCTTCTATCTCCTGGCGGGAAGCGCCGCTTGATTCCTGGATGGAATTGGCGATCGTAAAATAAGCCAGGATCAGACAAAAAATTCCGCAAAAACCGAGCATGTAAAAACACCAGCGCCAGCCCCACGCCGCCAGAACCGGGGCGATAATCAAGGGCGTCAAAGCCGGCCCGGAAGCGATGGCCGAGACAATAATGGCGTTGGCTGTGGCCCGGTTTTTTTTGGTAAACCAATGCGCCAAAATCCTCCAGACCGAAGCCGGGAACACGCCTTCGCCCATGCCGAAAAAAAATCGTGTGGCCAGCATGGCCGGCAGGCTGACCATGGCGCCGGTCAAAGCCGTGAAAGCCGACCACCAAGCCAAAGCAGTAAGAATCACCTTGCGCGAACCGATGCGGTCAGCCAACATGCCGCCTGGAATCTGAAAAATTGAATAGCCTAGAAAAAAGGCGCTTAAAATCCAGCCGATTTTTTCCGGCCCGATATTCAAATCCCTGGCGATAAAAGGGATGGTCATGTTGATGGCCATGCGGTCGAGCCAGGCAACCAGATAGCAAAAAATCAGAACCATACCCAGTTTATGACTGGCCTTAAGTTTCATTCGGTTCCCCCCGCTTTGTGCCGTCCTGATTATAAATCACGATTTCACCGAACACCGTTAAAAATTCCGCGATTTTTGCCGCATCACCGACAACCACCCCGGTCAAATGCTCGGGATGGAGATATTTGCGGCCGGCCGCTTGGGCCCGGCCTTTTGTAACAGCAAAAATTTTTTCCCGGAAACGGTTGATTTCCTTTGAGGGCAGCCCCAAGGCCCGGTAAACAGCCAGCTTCTCAGCCACTTGATCTTGATAGCCGAGGCGGATGGCATCCGAGCCGGCAAGATAATTTCTTGCCAAATCCAGCTCATCCGGCTCTATGCCGGATTCGCGGATTTTAGCGATCTCGGAAAAAATTTCCTTCAAAGCGTCCGCCGTAACCTCGGTCCTGACGTCGGCTGCGGCGCGAAAAACTCCTGTTTCCCAAAAGGCTTCAAGGCCGCTGCCGATTCCATAGGTGTAGCCCTTTTCTTCGCGCAGATTCCGGTTCAAGCGCGAATCAAAGGTTGTTCCTAAAACAGCGTTCAAAACAACAAGGCGGTAATAATCAGGGTCAGTTCTTTTGATCGTCCGATGGCCGACGATAATGCTTGACTGGGTTGAGCCGGGCCGGTCAACGACAACAATTTTCCGCTGGGAAGGAGGAGGCGGAAAATTACGGCGGAGCGGCGGAGCGGCGGAGCGGCGGAGCGGCGGAGGAAGTTTGCCGACGGTTGAATTTAAGAGTTTTTTCAGCCGGCCTTTCGCTATGTCGCCGACTATAATCAAGGTTCCCTGCCTGGGATCGTACTGCCGGCGGTAAAGCTCTAAAATTTCTTCGCGTTTTAAATCTTTGATTGTCTCAGGTTTGGGCGCTATGGTTCCATAGGGGTGATCGCCGAAAAGTTCACGGCTCCAGCGCTCGTCGCGCAAAAATTTCGGCATGGTTCTTTCATCTTTGAGTTCCTCGACGGTATTGACGCGCCAGAGGGCGGCTTCCTTTTCAGGAAAAACGGAATCCGTCAAGATTTCGGTTAAAAGCTCGAAATAAGGCGTGGCTGTTTCCGTAAGAACCGAGCCGCCGATCATAATGTTATCTTTGCCGGCAGAAGCGCCAAGCGAAGCGCCCAGGGCCGCTAATTCTGATTCAATTTTGGCGCTGTCTCTTTTGGATGTCCCTGATTTAAAAAGATCGGCAAGAGCATCGCTCACGGCAATAAAACGATCGGCGTCTCCATGAGATTGCTTCGCTTCGCTCGCAATAACATTAGGAAATAAAAGCCGTGTTTTAATAAACGGGAGTCTGCGATCCTCAACTAAAACAACCTTGAGGCCGTTGGCCAATTTAAATTCCTGAATTTTCTTTTTGGAAACCCGATGACTGCCGGCCGGGCCGGGAGGCTTCTCTCGTTTGTCGTTGGTTGTTGGTCGTTTGTCGTTGGTTGTTGGTCGTTTGTCGTTGATCGCCGCAGCCGCAGGGCGCAATGGGGTCAGGTCTTCATTTGTC
>JACQWW010000143.1:3435-15973 GCA_016209025.1 Elusimicrobiota bacterium
TGGGGTCAGGTCTTCATTTGTCACTTCCCTCCGGTCAAGTGCCAAATGAAGACCTGACCCCCTTGCGCCAGAATCCGGTTCAATCAAAAGAACCCTTCGTTTGCCGGCATCAAGGTAACCCGCCTGAACCGCTTTTTGCACCATCTCCTTGGTGACGCCGGTCAAATAGCTGTTTATTTCCTCTTCAAAACCATGGGGATCGCCGTTATTCAAATGGGTGAATTGGCCGAGCCAATAAGACCGGGTTTCGGTTCCCTGAAACATGTCCAATATCTCGGCCTGAAATTTTCTGCGAACCCGTTCCATTTCCGCCTCGGTCAAACCGTCTTGCGCGATTTTTTTGATTTCCTTGTCAATGGCATCCAAAACTTCTTGGCTGGATACGCCGGGTTTCAAATGCGCCATCAGTCCAAAGGACGCCGGATCGTGAAGAGTTATGGCTGTGCCTATGGGCCAACCTAGCCCGCCGCCCACTCCCAAGGCCCATTCTTTCTGCTTGACCAGAAGCTGATAAAGCCGGCTGTCTTCCCCCTCGGCCAGGATAGAACCGAGCAGAGCCAAGGCTTTATAATCCGGACTTGTCCGCAGCGGAGCTTTCCAGCCTGCCGCCACGACCGGCAGGGCGGCAAACCGGTCTTTATAAATGCTTTGCCGCGGCTCTTCGCCAAACGGCTCGTTTAAATCCGGCCGCCGGGGCGCCGGCTGGGACGAAATTTTCTCAAAATACTTGCGGGCCGATTTTTCGACATCCCCGGCCTTGACATCGCCGATTACCGTCAATACGGCGTTATTCGGAGCATAGAAAGTCCGATAAAACTCCTGAATATCTCCGAGGGCGGCGGCGTTTAAATCTTCCATGGAGCCGATCACCGAATGCTGATTTTCCCATTTGTCGAAAATAAGACGGGGAAATTCTTCGGCCAAAGCCGTGGCATAAGGCTTGTTGTCATAGCTCCAGCGCCTTTCCTCCCGAACAACGTCTTTCTGATTGTCAAACATCATATGCTCAAAAAGATGAGCGAAGCCGGAGCGGCCCTTCTTTTCCGAGCGGCTGCCGACATTGTAAGTCACGGCCACGGAAACCACCGGCGCGCTGTGATCTTTGACAGTAATGACTCTCAAGCCGTTTTTCAGGATAATAGTGCGAAAAGGCACTTTAGGAATAAAGCCGGACAATTTCACAAGTAGCCCAGCTTTTTTGCTTTTTCTTTCAGCTCGCCGCGAAAATCAGGATGAGCCGCGGCAATGAGATTATGCGCCCTTTCCCTGACGGTTCTTCCCCTCATGTAAGCGATGCCGTGCTCCGTGACGATATGATCCACATTGCTCCTATGAAGGGTGACGGCAGTGCCTTCTGGTAAAACAGGGCAAATGGTGCTGATAGCGCCGTTTTTGGCGGTTGAATAACAGGCAATAAGCGATTTGCCCTGGCCGTCCAAGCCCTCGACGGAGCCGACAGCCGTGTCGGTCTGGCCGCCGGTGCCGGAATACTGCCTTGTGCCGATCGCTTCGCTGGCCACCTGGCCGGTTAAATCCACCATAAGACAAGTGTTGATGGAAACCATTTTTGAATTCTGTCTGATGACGCACGGATCATTGACCCAGCGGCCTCTTTTAAATTCCACCGCCATATTGTCGTCGAGCCAGTCATAGAGCTTGCGCGAGCCCATGGCAAAAGTGCAGATGAATTTATCTTTATAAAGGGCTTTTTTCTTGTTGGTGATGACGCCCTGCTCGTAAAGCTCCATCATGGAATCCACGATCATTTCAGTGTGCACGCCAAGATTCTTTTTTTCTTTCAAAGCCAAAGCCGCGGCATTGGGAATTCCCCCGATTCCCAATTGGATGGTCGCCTCATCCGGCACAAGCTCGGCAATGTAATTTCCAATGGCCAGGTCCGTTTCGGTGGGCTTGGGCTCAGGCAGAGTCGGCGCCTCGTGGGTATATTCCACGAAATAATCAACGCCGCTTACGTGAAGATGGGTGTCCCCGAAGGTCCGGGGAAGATTTTCATTGACCTCAAGGACGACCGAGTCAGCCGCCTCAATAACGTCTTTTTCGTAGGTTATTCCAAGGGAAAGAGAAACAAAGCCTTTTGAATCCACTGGCGTGCAGGTGCCAAAAAAGATGGCCGGCTTTTTGGCATGGATGCGGTCCAAAGCCGCCCGATGAAGCATATTGGGAACATAGGTCACGGTGCCGGCGCCTGCTTTGAGCGCCTCGCGCGATCCCGGGGCATGAAACCAACTGCAAAGCTCAAAATGCCCTTTCATTTCAGGTTTCATGTAAAAATCATAAGGCTTTAAGGTCAAGACGGAAAAAACCCGGACATTCTCAACCTTATCTTTGACCAAATGAAACTTGGCCATGCACCCTTGCGGCTCGGAAGCGCACTGGGCCACGATAACGTCGTCGCCGGATTTGATCTTGGCTACCGCCTCTTCAATGGCGATAAGCTTGGATTTATAAATTTCCTTCCACATTTTTCAATTAGGGTCTGTTAAGGATTTTTTCCAGCTCTTCTGGTTCTTTTAAAGGATAGTAGTGATCGCCGTCAACGATTATGGCGCGCCAATTGCCGCTCTCATCTTTTAGCGTTGTGCCGGCGGCTGGAACTTTATCCGGGGCCCGGATGCCAAGGAAATCCAAAAGCAATTTGGCGCTTGCCCAAGTCACCAGTTTGTCGCCGTGAGAATGAATAACGTCAATTTTAACGCCCATCTGCCGCAATTTTTCGACTTCTTTTGACGTGAAATCAAAAAGTGAAGTGTCATTGGCCCGGCGCATCATACCTTCGTGCCAGCCGGGATCATCGGCCATGCCATCGAATTTTTTCAAAAGCTCTTGACGGACATGGTCAATCCGGGGCTCCCACGGCTCTTTCAAATCCCGGCGCAGCATGTTAATGCCGTCTTTAACCGCCATTGCCAGCGCGCTCTGACGCTGCGCTTGCCAAACAGCCAAGGAAGCATAAATTGTCGGCGCCAGAAAGGGATTAAGGAGGGCATATTTTTTCCACATCTGAGCCGAAATATCCATGAGATTAAGCCAACTGATAAAAGCGCGGACGTTTTTCGCTGTCTGAATGTTTTCTTCGCCAAAAAGCTTTTCGCTCGTTCCGGTATGGGTGACGGCATTGACAAAAGTCAATTTGCCGCCGCGAAGCAGTTCCAAAGCCCGGCGCACTTCGGGGTATCGGTCCAGTTGCAGCATTCTTTGCAGGACTAAATTGGAATAAGAATGTAAAACCAAATTAACCCCGCTCCGCAGCCCCTGATCGGAGACCAGGGACGATTGAAGTTCCGGAGGAACGCGTCGAGCTTCGGGGACGGAGTCGGGGCCAGCACCTGTTTTGCTGGCCGGAGGCCCTGTCCAGGTGCGGTCAGAGACCGAGGCCCTGGCCGCTCTTTCGGCGCCGGAGCTTTCCGCGGCTTTGACGATCATCTGGGCCAGATCGCGCGCGTCCGCGTCAAAAACCTCTCTCGTCCGAGCCCAAGGGCTCGGCGGCTGTCCCCTCGGCCACAGGGCAAATTGCGGGTTGGGCGCATTTTCCTGCGTTTCAAAAAGGGAAGAGAAACTGTCGCTTAAAGCCCAGCCGCCGACGAATACCGTGGGAGAGCGTCCCGGCGCGCCATCCGGCAGGCGATATTGATATTTAAGCTCAGCGCCGTCAACGGCGCTGGCGAACGAACCGGTTTGCCACTGCTCCGCCCGCATCTTTTCATCGCCAAAAAGATCAAAACGCATACTGCCCAAATCATGCGTTTGACGCATCATTCTCGATGTCATTTCAAACGTCATCTCTAATCCGCTTAGAAGCTGGGCCGGCTCGGAAACCGACGGATAGATCAGGCTGTCAAGTAAATCTTTAAAATAACCGTTATAGCCGATTGTTTCGCCATTGATGGTGATGGAAACAAAATTGAATCGGGCCGGGCTTCTATCTTCAGGGTCCATAAAATGGTTTCCGGCGCTCTTTACAGAATCAAGCTCAAAAACATCAGGGGCGATTTCAGGGGAAAGATTGAATGCCGGGTCCGCCGCCTTGAATCCAGGCTTTCCCTTGGGATCAAAAGAAATTTCAACAATATGCTCGCCCTTTTCCTGGTTTATCTCCGGAACATTTCGGGCGTCAGGAAGAACGGCTCCGGCATGAGTGATATAAAGCCTGGCTTTGCCCTGCTTGTCCCAAATGGAGCGGATTGTTTTAATCCACTCATTAATTTCCAACGGTCTTGGCAGAACAGGGTCAATGGCATACCAACGGCCGTTCGTTCCCTTGACAACCGTCGTCACATGAAAACGCCAGGCAGTTTTACCGTCGGCTCTTAAATCGCCGAGGATAAAAAGCTTCCTGATGCTTTCCGGTTTGAGTCCCATCATCCTGGCCAAAAGGTGCGCAGCCATGGCCCGGCCGAAACAAAAACCAATGATCCCTTTGGGATCGTAAATAGGCAAGCTTTTAAGCGAAGCGATTTTGTTGTTATAAGTGGAAAAAAACAGGGAGTTTCGCCGGCTGGGATCAAGGGCTTCAAGATTCTGTGGGGATTTTGCTTCGATTGAACGGTAGGATTCGAGAACGCTCTGATGGGAAAGAGCCTGAGGCGGCGATTGAGACTTTTCCTCCATTACCTCGGTTGCGCCGCGCATCTCAGATGCTTCAAGCGTGCCAAGCCTCAGGCTTGGTGCGCCGCGAAGGAAAAAGTCCGCCGGCGCGCCTAACGCCGCAAGCATGGGAGCTGGGTTTTGACCTGCCTCCGGTTGATTGGGCAATATGGGAGGGGAAGGGGTCACGATGACACCCGCGCCGCGCAAACCCGTTGCCTCGCTCGCCTCGGCTATTTTTTCGATCGGCCGAAGCAGCCACATGACAGCCGAGCTGATTAATACGCCTGCCAGCGCAAACACGGCGCCAAGAGCGAAATTTGAAAAATCCCACAGCGAACTTTCCGGATACGCGCTGATAACGCTGACAAGGCCGCCGACGGCCACGCTGACAATGCCTGTCAAAACGCGCCAAAGCGGAATTTTAAATTTCCGCTGAAAACTGCCGCGCACATAGCCTGTTGCATTGGCCAATAAATGAATCATGGCAGGCAAACCGATCATAAGCACCAAGTCCGTAAAGTTCATGTACCAATAATCAGGGTGGCTCACCGAGCCGACTGGAATCCAGTTGATAACCGCGCCATGGCCCCACGTTAACAATTCCAAACCAGTGGCCATGGCAGCCCCGAACATGGCGCCCAATAATAAATCAAGCGCAAAATCTATTTTTTTTAGATACGGGTAATCTTGAAACGCAGATGCAAGTCAACACCCAGCCAGCCTGTATTTAAAGCCAAAAGCTTGGTGCCCAAGTCAAGGCCGAAAGCCGCTAAGCCAACCGCCGTAAATATGAGCATGCCCCGGTTCCAAAATATCCGGCGCAGGAAATCTTTGGGCTGCCAAGGCTTGGGCCGCGTCAATTCTTTCTTTTCTTTTACCTGTCCGCTTGAACGCCATCTTTTTGCCGCCAGGGAAAATTTCACCCATAAACGGCTCCATGAGCTGACGCTGTTTTTGAGGTCGTTTTCAAAAAAGTCGTCATGCTCCTTGATTAAATCCTGGTCCGTGGTAAAGTTGATGTTTTCAAAATTGTAAAGCTCGGCAAAAACAGTGTGGTTATAGGAGCCGTAGGTGAGAAGCTCATTGTCCACGATCATCATTTTCACATGCATGATCGAACCGCCGCCAACGCCCTTGGGCCCGGCCGATAAATAGACCTCTATGCCGTTTTCCTTTAAATAAGAATAAACCGCGAACCTTGGGTCAGCCTGCCCTCCTTTGTCAAGGATAACCGTGACTTGAACACCGCGCTTTTGAGCCTCGACGAGCAACTGGGCTTCTTTGCGGGTCGGGCCATAAGCCATAGCCAATTTGATTGATTTTTTGGCCAAACCGATGGCTTTGGCGAGCCATTGATCAGCCCCGCTTTTCGGGGAAAAAACAACGCGCGGAAAATTCACTCCCCCGAAGTTTTGATTTGGATTGGGATCACGCGGGGCTCCCTCGGCTAAAATCGCGTTAAATTTACCCTGGTCGCCGGCCATCTGGGCCTGGGCCAGGCGTTTCTTCCAAAGATGATATTTGGCGTAAAGCGCGACCACTTCAGGATCATCGTTTAAAACAATGTGGTTATGCTGTTTTTCCTGGCCGTCTTTGGTCAAATTAAAGGAGCCGGTAATGACCAGCCCGGGAACAGCGCTCGGCAATGAGGTCAGGCCTGACCCCATTGCCGCGGCCGCCATGAATTTATCATGGCTGATGCCATGGCGCAGAAAAGCCGGAATCTTTGCGATGGCTTGCGCAATCCCTTGACGCTTCGCCTCCGCTTCTAGGTCTTCTTGCGTCGGTTTCGGCTTGGGCAAGCCTTCCAATGTCCAGACGCGGTCTTTAAACTCATCATCGGAAAGCAGGGCCTGGATTTCTTTGCTTGGCGGTTTGGGATTTCCCTGGCTGTCTTCAGGATAGGCATGATCCCGGTCAACAATGGTTTCGGTCAGCCCCCTGACATCGTGCATGGCTGCCAGGACATTGGGCAGGCTGAAAGAATAAAGATTGAACCATCCGAGCGTGCCGGCCGCGGTCAAGGCCCGAATAGCGCGGGCCCAGACGCTGGGAATATCATCCCGGGTTGTAAAATAAACCCTTTTAAAAGTTTCGCCGCCGAAAGAAATAGCGCCACCCGTTAATCCCCTCTCCCCCTGCGGGAGAGGGAAGGGGTGAGGGGTTCGTCCTAAAAGCCCCTGATCACCCTCACCCTGCCCTCTCCCCTCGAGGGAGAGGGAGACAACCGAGGCGATAAATTGAGGTAAATTTGAAATAGGCGAACTAAATCCGGGATTTAAAACCTTATAAGGATCGTCGGCAATGTCAATAAGATAAAGAGCCGGGCCGATATTATCTTTAAAGGCTTTCTCGATCATGGCCGGCCCTGGATAAAAGCCGCCATTGTCCCACATGCCCTTAGGGCTAAGTTCAAAAGTGAAAGCGAAAATGCGCTTGGCCCCGTAAGCCCAATCAGTAGTGTCGCCGGAAGCAAGGTAAAGATCGCTTGAAGGCTGGGGCGTGTATTTGTTCCCCTTGGCCATGGCCTTGGCCGCTGTTTCAAAAACAGCCCGGTCTTTAGGGTCTTCCACCGGATCATAAGTGTGCCCCCAAGGATAAAGAATCAGCTCGCTGAAAGAGTGGTAAGAAAGCATGACTTTAATATTGGGCCTCAAGGCGATAAAGTCGCGCACCATTTTGGCTTCCGGCTCCGAAAACGCTTCGGGCCCCCTGTAGGTTTCATCGCCGGGCCGCGGCGACGCGCCCGAACCGCCCCACTTATAACCGTAGTTGCGGTTTAAATCAACGCCCCGGCTGCCGCCTTTGTTTCTGCTTCTGTTTTTTCTCCACCAGCGATATTCACCCTTTTCAATGTCGTATTCCGCGCCGTCGGGATTGACCATGGGAATGATATAGATATCGCGGGTTTCCAAAAGTTGTTTGATTTTGGGATCGTTTTTGTTATCAGCAAGATGTTTGGCCAGCAGGAGGCACATTTCCACAGTCAAATGCTCCCTGGCATGATGCGCGCCCAGGAAGACCGCGCCGGGCAATGGGGTCAGGTCTTCATTTGTCACTTGTCCCTTGACATGTGATAAATGAAGACCTGACCCCATTGCCCTTAATCTCAACGCCCAGACATCCCGGCCCTCGATTGATTTACCGATAGAAAACATGGAAACAATTTCCGGATGAGCCGAAGCGATTGCCTTGAGCTCCTCAGTCATTTCCTTGAAATTGTGATAGGCTTCGTCAGGTTTCGGAAAATCCCGCTGGCTGATCTGTTCGAGAGGCACGGCCTTGGCGACAAAAATGCCTTCCTGCTTAAGCCGCTCAATGGCTTCGGCCGTGGCTATACCCTCGATTCTATCATCGTGGATTTGATGAATCGCCACGCCGGCATCGGCGATTTTTGTGCATTCTATTTTGTCTTTAGCAGAGACGACGACCCAAAACCTTTGGTCGTCCTCCTTGCCAAAGAGACGCGAGATCAGGCGCAACGGAGGAGATATAAGTTTGGCTTGGAGCCACTTAAGAACCTTCGACGCTTTTTTTCCTCCCCCCTCGTGGCGGCCAAGGCTTCTGGCCTTATCTCCGTCCCCGTAGCTTTGCGAAGCGGGAGGGAGGATTAAGGTGGGGGGTAATTGGTCCGTCGAGACCCCCCCATCCCCGCCTTCCCTGAAATCGGGGGACACGATACTTAATTCAGCTGAATTAAGTATCGTGTCCCCCGATTTCACTTTGGCTTTTTCCGGAAACAGCCGCAAAAAAATCAATAAACCGGCGGCCAGCATAAGCTCGGTCAGCTCTTCCCAAAACACGCTCCAGGCCAACTGATCGTAAAAACCATGCATTAGGAAAAACCGGAATAAAGAGAAAAATAAAAAGCCCGCCCCCAAAGAAAACGGAAGCTTGGCATATCGAACCGGATTCTTTTTAAACCGCAAAATCAAAGACGAAGCGGTTAAAAGAATCAAGGCGATGACCGGATAAATCCTGAAATCAAGCATCTGTAAAATTGCCGGAGAATGCTGGAACACCTGAGATCCGAAGATGATGACCTCCCGGTGAAACGGCATAAGCGGTGAAAGCAAAGGCATTAAACTTATAGCCGCCAGGCTCACGGCGGCAAATAAAAAAAGCCGCTCCAGGCGGCACGAGGTTTCGGTTTTTTTCGCGCATCGCGGGCAAACCCGGCCGAACATGCAAGGCCGCTTTTTATCGGACAAGAAAACGATGCGGTTGTCTATAAAAACAATCGCGCCGAGGATAATAAGCCCCAGACCGACCGCCATGCCCAAGCCGTGAAGGGCTTCAAAAAGCGCGGCGGTTTCCCCAAAAAAAATATAGTTGAAGGCGCAGGCAAGCTCGCCGAGAAAAAACGCCGCTGTTCCGTATTTAAGGAGTTTCATGTCCTGACCGGTCCTTTTATTTAAAAGGTACGCGCCGTAAGCCATCATAAGCATATAGATCGGCTTGATGACGAAGCCGCTTAATACCGAAGCGATTTCCTGCCCGAACGGCAGTTGGATGGCTGAAAACAAAATAAAAAGAGGGGCAAAGGAAAAAAGTGTCGCGCGATCCTTTTTTGAGAGACTCGCGCGATTATCGGCTCCGGCTTTGGCGGATTGATCTGCCTTAGGCGGAGCGCGGCTTCCTGATCCCATTGTTTGCCCTTTTACGCTCTGGCCCATTAAAAAATGCGCGGCAACGGGAATAGCGGCAAAAAGAGGATTAAGGGCCCCGGTAATAATCAGCGCGACAACGACAATAAGACCGTATGGTTCGATCTTGGCGAAAAATTTGGCGGCTGAAGCAGGCAGCAGGCTATGAAGCATTCGTCCGCCGTCCAAGGGCACAATCGGAATAAAATTAAGCAGGGCTAGAACCAAATTAAGCACGATCAGCGTTGAGAACATTCCTGTTATAAACGCAGGCAAGGCGAATGCCAATCCCAATAAGTGAAACGCGCCGGCGAAAATCCCGGCCAAAGCCAAATTGGCCAACGGTCCGGCCGCGGCAACAGCCATAACGCCCCAACGTCCGCCCTTGAGTCTGGAAAAATTAACCGGCACCGGCTTGGCCCAGCCGAAGCCGACCATTAAAAGCAAAAGGGTGCCGAGAAAATCCAAATGACGCAGGGGATTAAGAGTTATCCGGCCTGCCTCTTGGGCGGTAGGGTCGCCTAGCTTCTTGGCGGTCCAGGCATGGGCTACTTCATGAACAATCACGCTGAAAAGCAAAAGAGGCAAAATCAACAAATGTCCAGATAATAAATTCGGATTATTCCAAAGCGCCAAGGCAAAAAGCCCCAAGCCTGCGACAACCGCCAAAATTCCGATGGTACTGAATCCCCGATCAGTGTAGCGGCTGCCTTTTCTGAGCCACCAGAAATTGACCTCAGAGGCTTTTGCAAAAAAGTTCGTCAGCCTATCTCTCTGTCTTTTGGTGAATTCGCCGCTGTCCCAGGCTTTGACGAGAGCTTGTTTTTTAATGGTGGTGGCCCAGCGTCTTAGTCCGGGCAAAGAAAAAACAAGGTCCTGAAGTCTCTCGTAAAGGCCGCGATTTTCCTTCTTGGTGATGGTCTTGACTTTGAAGCCGGCGACCACGCGGGCGCGATAGGCTGAACCGGTGAGCGAATCAAGTCCGGCGTTTTGCGCCAGGCTGATCAGGCTTTCCTTGGCCTCTTTCCTGGCGCCGGCCGCTTTTCTGATATTCTCACCCAGCCCGCCGGCCTGGGCCTCGAGTCTTATAAGCTCTTCAAGCAGTTTTTTTCCGTCGCTTTTCTTTAAGCCTTTGGCAAGGGCCCGGTAATCAGGCAAAGCATCGGTAATTTTGCCGTCTTCTTCTTCTCTTGCTTCCTCGCTCTCTCGCTCCATCGCTCCATCGCTCAATCGCTCTGCCTCTCTGCCTCTCTGCCTCTCTGCCGTTTCCCCAAGCGGCTCCAAAACCACGTCGGCCCGAGGCTCCTTACGGATAAATCCAGGACCAGAAACACCCTCCTTGGCCTCAGGATAAATCTGAATTAACTCCTCTTCGCTAAGAAGCCCCTGTTCAATGGCGCGTGCCAGGGCCGCGCCGTCGAGCCGGGCGTAGCGCTCATCATAAAGGCCGAGGCTCTCGAGCCGGCGCACAAAAGCCCGGAAAGAATCCCCGTCCCGGCCCTTGGCCGCAATAACGGTCTTTTTAGGGCTGAACTCCAAAACCAGGGTCCGGTTGCCGCTTTTAAATTTTTTGATCCGGAATTTTTTGGAAAAGGCGATCAATTTTCTTTGAACGCCGTAAACCTGGCGCCTGATTTCGCGCAAATGGCGCATCAGGCTGGTTATGCGCTCAACAGATGCGGCATAGGCGTCCACAACGAGCCGCTGGTCGTTGGTCGTTGGTCGTTGGTCGACGACGGAGGGAGGGACGGCTGGAACTTCGGCAACAGCAACGGGGGGGGCGGCCGGAGGAGTGGCTGGAGTTTCTGCGGCCGGGGCCTCTGCCGCGTCATTACCACCCTCCCTCTGCTCGTCATTCCGGCGAAGGCCGGAATCTAGTTTCTTTTCATTCTGGATTCCCGCCCCGCTCCGCAGAGCTCCGGGGACGGAGCTGTGGCCAGAGGCCACGGCCGCTTGCGCGGGAATGACACCCACTTCTTTGTCATTGCGAGCCTCCGTAGGAGGCGCGGCAATCTCATTAGAGGTTTCACCTTTATGAGATTGCCTCGTCGCTTCGCTCCTCGCAATGACAGGAACGGACTGCGTCCCGACGATCGCTCTTAAAATCTCCCGCGTGGCGTCCCTGAATGCCACTGAATCGTTCTGCGGACCGTCCGGCCACTTGACCGGCCATAAATGGGCGTTGGCATACACAGGTTTTACGCTTCTGCCCACGCTGATGGCAATGGTTTTTTTTGCGGCCCGGGTCATGGGGCCGTCAATATCCGTGCCGTCAAAATCATCGCCTAAAATCAAAATTTCGCCGGGTTTCAATTTCCGGCCCAAATCTTTCTGGGCCTCGGCAATGACGATTTTTACCGCCTGCTCTTTATTCAGACTCAAAATGCTCAGATAAGCGGGCAGCTGCGGATTTTTGGGAAGTCTAAACTCCACCCGGTAATCAAGCCCAAGCTCTTTGACAGCGGCCTTGATAGTTGGTATCCCAGTCATATTTGCTGACCGCCACATGAGGCTTGCCTTCTTCCCATTTGCCGGTCTCATCCACCTCGTCAATGCCGTTGTCTTTGAGAATTTTGCGAAGGCTCTCCAGAATCGCCTGGCGCGTGGATTCAGGAATGGGCGGGTTATGGAAAATGACCTGCGCTTCGCCGTTGGCGTCAAAACGCCTGACCTCGCCGCTTAATTTCGTGCCTACTAGCAGATGGGAACGCTTGGGCGCAGGCACTTCGGCGATAAAAACGCTCTTAAGAGTGACGTTTTTCTTAGTCCCGTCAAAATCGCGATTAGTGACAACGGCAAAATGCCGCCCCGAATCAAGATATGCCTCGATCAATCCCAGGGTTTCCGGGAAAACCTTATCGGAGGAATACGTCGGCTCCAGGGTATGATCCCAGTCCGAGATGATTAATTTGACACCGGGCGGAATATGCTTAAGAAATTTTTGCGCTTGGGCTTGGGTGAGAACGGGGACAGGCAGGATGATTCCAGCGGCGGCGAGAGCGGCAATGGCTTTTCGCTTTAAATAATAAGGAAGGCCGAAAGGCGCGGCTTTAAAATGAAGCCAGGTGACAACCGCGGCCGCGCCGCCAAGGGCGGCCGCACCAAAAGCCCACCAGGGCAATCCTGCCAGGACAGCGAAAGCGCCAACAAAAATTCCAGGGAAAGCCAGGACAGCGACCGTCACGATCGCGGCCGGGAAGAACAAATTCCCAGCGATCCAGTACCACTCGCTCGCAATGACAGAAGAGGAAGGGCTCGCCGCAGCCGGTTTTCCCACATTCTTC
>JACQWW010000144.1 GCA_016209025.1 Elusimicrobiota bacterium
ATACATGGGGTGGGAACGGAACGATCCCGCAATTCCCGTTTAAATAATTCGGGAATCGACGCGGCAAATAGCGCGGGAATCGACAATAGTTCCTGCTCGAAAAGTCCCTTTTTTGCCCCGTGTCTAGCGCACGGGACCGCCTACTGGACTGTCATTCCGGCGGAAGCCGGAATCCAGGACTCCCTCGGACGGCAAATGGCCTGGATGCCGGATCAAGTCCGGCATGACGACTTTTCGAGCAGAAGCTATAAGTGGCCGGTGTCGGCTTTTTATTTGATTCTGCCGATCCAAGCAAGAGCCTGGACATCTTTCGTTAAATCGTAATACCGCTGAAAGGATTCGCGGGCTTCGTTTGACCTGCCGGCCCGGATGAGCGTGGCTCCCTTGTTTTTATAAAGCTCGGCATAAGCGCTGAATTTGGTTTCGGTTTCTTGGTAACAAGCCAAAGATTCGTCAAATTTGTTCATCTTGTCCAAAACTACGCAGATATTTACGGCATAACTCGGCTCATCAGCCTGCGCTTTTGAAGCGACACGAAAAAGTTCCAGGGCTTGTTCCGGCCGGTCCTTTTCCACCATTTTCTTGCCTAATAAGCCTGCCTCATGCGCCACATTGACTCTTAACCATAGGGCATCGCCGCCTTTAAGCATCGCGGTTTTGAAATCCCGTGAAGCTTCCGAGGGCTGCTCGTTCCATGAATGCGTCTGGCCCCGGGCAAAATAATAATAAGGCAGAAGGGAACGCTCCCGATAATGCGCCCGGGCAGGCCCTTCCAAAGCACGTAAGGAATAAAAAGGCCATAAATTGGGAAGCGTAGAGCGTAGAGCGTAGAGCGTAGAGGGAGCGCTTTCTCTTAATTGGACCAGACCGACAGGTAAAAGCCCAGCGGGTTTGATTTCGTCGAGCCGGAGAGTCTGATAATACATGACGGCTTGTTGAGCCAAATTGGTCTCAAAAATATCCCGAAGCCTGCCACGCATGTCGCGGGGAGTGGTTCTAAATTCAAAGCCATAGATACTGGGATAAACCAATCCGGCCCGGTCACGCACGCGCAAGCCGGCGGTGTCGCCGGCTGAACCTAAATCCGGACGCCTGCCTTCGGCAAAAAGAAAATAGGCCAGGGAATACATGGTGTCGTCGCCGCCTTCCATGAAAAAATAGGCGTCTTTGGGCAGACTGCGCAGAAGATTGCGGCCGTAATCGTAGACAAGGAAATTATTGCGGCGGGAATTGACGGGGAAGGCCAATAAGGCCAATAATGTCAATAACACGACTCCTGCAAATCTCACCCCCACCCTGCCCTCCCCCATCAAGGGGGAGGGGTAGGATGGGGGGGGCGAATGCACAAGGGCAAGAGGCGCGGCCATCACTAAACATAAAATGGGCAACAAATAAAAACGATCCAGGGCTCCGGAGGTTTGCGGGTCAAAAGGCGGACTGCCGAGGCATAAAAAAAACGGACCGCTTAGAATGAAACCGGCAATCAGCGCCAATGACACGGCCCGCCAAGGGCGAATTAGAAGGCCGGCCATAAAACCAAAAATTCCCGAATCCCTAATATTAAAACACGCGACAATCCTGCGCATTTCAGTTTTAAAACTACCGGTAAAAAAAATGCCGGCGCCAATAACACCAGCGTATGATGATTGCCCAGCATCAAGCCGAAGAAAAAAGCCGCGGCCAAATATTTTTCTTCCAAAATCAGCCAAAAAATCAGAAGGGCGCCGAAAACAAGCAAGGCAAAAACTTCGGTTTCCGTGCCTACGGTTAAAAAATGCGGCTCCAAAGCGGCCAATAAAATAAAGGGCAGGGCCATCCACCGGCTCAGATTGAAATGACGGCGCCAAATAACCCACAAAATCGTCCAACCGCCGGAAACAGAGAGGGCGCTGACAAGATTAGCCTTATACGCAGGCGGCCCAGGCAGAATTATCAAAGCCAGTTTACCTAAAAGAAGCGCCAGAGGATACCCGGGAGAATGAGCCACGCCGAGAATTGAGCTTGCCGCGATAAATTCGCCTGCATCGCCCACAGTCAGCGACGGCGCCATATTCCAAAGCAGCCAGGCAAAACCGCCCATAAAAATAACGATTGCCTCAAAGAGCATGGCCAGTAAATTATCCCAAAGAAAAAACCAGTTGCGATGAATGCCGCAACTGGTTTTTAAACGAAACGTCCGCTTGTTTTAAGGCGTTTAGTCTTCCTCCGATTCAGAGTCCCCTGATCCCAAAGGGCTGGCGCCTGCCTCGTGCATAATTGCCGGGAGAATGTTGTTGATGCCGGTTGGTTCGTTCAAATAAACATTCATATCGTTAAACCATTGGAGAATCTTTCTATCTCGTTTCCTCGCCGACAAAGACAACGGATCTGTTCCATTCTTTTTAAGGCAAGTATTCCTATGGCCGCAGCCGAAAGAACTTGTGCACTGGTAACGGATTTCAAGATCGCAAAAAAGGTCGGTTAAAGTATCCCAATGGCTGTCCGTGATGTTATCAGACACTGTGCTAAAATCCCAAACCAACGGCTCCAGATGCTTGATCGCCTTGGGGCAAATAGTTCCCTTAAGGTCATGGTTCAGCTTATCTATTTTAGTCACATCGTCATTGTTAAGCGCGCTGCCGATTTCACTCGGTCCTTCAGATTTGCTTTTTCCTTTACTTTTGCTTTTTTGGCCTGCGACCGACTCAAGTACGGACCCTCCAAGATGCTGGCTCGCTAAAGGCTGGTCAACATCCAACGCGCTGACAATTCCCGGATTCTGATTCCACGCATTAACTTCTTTACAGATGCTGCCGACGAAATTACTCATATACTCCAGCAGCGCGGCCCTGTCATTGGGATCAACCTGGGGAGCCGCCTCTTGAGCGTAAGCCCGGGTAAAGCCCAATAACGCAATCCCCACAATCAATAGTGTTATCGCTCTTTTCATCTCAATGCCTCCTCTTTCTCCAACCTGATGTCTCCCTCTGTTTTAATTATAACTCCAAAATCCTTAATTGCAATGACAGTCAGGCCTATAACGACAGTCCCTTCCAGCGGCGGATCAGCCATTCAAAAAAAAGCATTCCTGAAGCGGCAATCAATAAGATCGTGTCGGCCCCTCTTTCTTCGCCGCGTCCGCCGCTTATGCCGCCTTTCTCGCGCCGGAAATCTGAGATGGCCGTAAAAAGCTCTTTATCATAAGCTTCCGGAACTCCTTTGCGCCAATCTTCGGCGCTGCCTAAAAGAGCGCCGCCGCTTGCCTGGGCCAAAGCCTCAAGAAAATCAAAATCCTGCAAACGGCGGTCTTCGTTTAAATTTATTGTTTCAAGGCTGACTAAGGCTTCAATCTCCCGGCCTTGTATTACGGCGCGCGCCTTAAAAGTTTTGGCTGGCGGCGTAAATTCAACGAATCCTTCATAAATGCCGCTGTCAGGGCCTTTTTGGGCAAGAACAGCCTTTTGCCGGCCCGGCAATATTTCAAGCCGTAGTTCATTCTTAGGGCCTTCTTCCAATCGGGCGGTCATTTTAAAGCGGCCCGGTCCGGCCGGCTCGGCATAAATCTTGAATTCTTCCGATGCGGCGGTTTCGCGGCTCGTCCAATTCAAAACCCCCTCCCAAAACGCGTCGTAAAAGTCCGTGGCGCTTGAATGCGCGCCAGGCCCCGCTTTCCAAAGCCAGCTTCCGGAAAAACCTATCCAGGCGGCCCTGCCTTTATCCAATTCACGGAAAACCAAGGCAGGGAAAATATCTCCGTCGGTGTTTTTCAGGTCAGCCAGTAAAATCAGCTTGTCCGCCTGCTTGCCTCTCCCATAGGGAGAGGGCTGCGATGAAAATAAAAAACGATGCGGATAAACGACGTAATCCGAGGCCAGCGTTCTATCCAAAACTTGCCGGTTTTTTTCCTGGTCCGGATGAAAAGGGAAAACCTTGTTCCAAAAAGAGATTTCATGCAAGACGGGCGCATGACTGCCCACGGAAAGACTCTCTTGAGCAGGCAGTTCAAGGCCGAATGCCTCCCGCAAAAACGGGCCTCGATATTCCGGCGCCTTCTGCACATTCGTTCCGGCGATAAAAATAAACCCGCCCCCCTGCCTGACAAAAGACAACATATTGTCCAAATATTGAGGCGGCAGCTGAAACCGTGAAAAACCGAAGTCCTGTAAAACAAAAACATCAAATTCTTTAAGGCTGTTGGTAAATATCTCATGCGCCGGGAAAGGTATCAAGGAAAGCTCGGATTCGCCGAAAGGAGGGGTGTCTTCCGGATTTCTTAAGATGACAAAACTGACCAACTCGTTAAACGGCTTGGAGCGTATTAATTCCCTTAAATATGAATAATCGAAAGATGGTCTGCCGCAAAGATACAGCACCCGGCGTTTTTCTCTTAAAACCTGGGTCTTAAAGGCAGCGGAATTGTCAGCCGCCAAAGCGTCCCAGGCCGGTTTTTCAACCTGAACCTCCCAATGTTTTTCGCCGGTCAGCCTGGGCACGGCCAGCGACAGCTCAAAATCCTGGGGAGACATGCCGGATAAATTTAAAGTTGACTGCCAAACCTGATCCTTGGCATCCAAATCACGCACTTTGACCGCAAGCGCGCCTTTGAAACCGGCCGGATAGCGCAGTCTAAGCCCCAGCGGCGCTTCGCCGCGGGCGAAAATCAACGGCGGAAAACGG
>JACQWW010000103.1 GCA_016209025.1 Elusimicrobiota bacterium
CAGCCATTCATCCATAAGGCAATGGGGTCAGGTCTTCATTTGTTGGGGGAAGGGGTCAGGTCTTCATTTGTCATTTGTTGATGGGAACTAAATGGTGGCCACAGTTTGTTGTAACAAATGACAAATGAAGACCTGACCCCTTCCCCCTTATAGCAGGCTCTCTTTCCAGCCTTCGGACTTTCTAACTTTGTTGCGCACCGCCTTGGCCACGGTCTGAAGTATTTTAATGCGGCTGTAAAATTTATCATCCGCTTCAACCAATGTCCAGGGCGCGTCGTCGTTGGAAGTGAAATTAACCATGTCCGCCACGACAATATCGTATTGAGAGCGTTTTTCCCTGTTTCTCCAGTCCTCCGGCGTGATTTTGTAGCGTTTATGAGGAACGCGCTCGCGCTCTTTGAAACGCCGAAGCTGTTCGTCGGCGCTTAACTGGAGCCAAAATTTGACTAAAACCGCGCCTGAATGGCTGAGCTGGTTTTCGAATTCATTGATTTCGGAATAAGCGCGTTTCCATTCTTCCGGCTTGCAAAAGCCCTCGATGCGTTCAACGAGCACCCGGCCGTACCAAGAGCGGTCAAAAATCGCCCAATGGCCTGCTTTCGGGATGTGCCGCCAAAAACGCCACAGATAATGCCGGTGTTTCTCCTCTCCCTCCGGCGCCGCCACCGGGATCACGCAATAACCGCGCGGATCAAGGGCCGAGGTAAGGCGCCGGATGGCGCCTCCTTTGCCGGAGGCGTCCGCGCCCTCAAAAACAATAATAACCGGCAAACGCTTGGTATAACAGAGATGCTGAAGAACCCTTAATTCATCCGAAAGATTGTCCAAAGATTCCTCATAAGCCGGCCGGTCAAGCCTTCGGGATAAATCCAATTGAGCAAGCGGACCGGACACTGCGGCGGCTTGAGAGCCGTTTACTGCCGGAACTTTGGCGTCTTTTGACGGCTGTCCATTATCCTTAGCCTGCTTTTCAGGGGGGGATCCGGCCTTTTCCAACTGACGGCTGAAAGCGGAAACAACCTCCTCGACCACGCGAAGCCGGCGGTTGCGGCGGTCCGTGGCCTCGATCGTGATCCACGGAGCATGGCTTTTATGGGTTTCAGCCAGCATTGCCTGGGCCGAGGCCAGACGCTTTTCATAACGCTTGTTTTCCGCCCAGGCTTCAGGACTCACCCTAAAAGCGAAAGCTGGGTCTTTTTCCCATTTCTTAAAACGTTTTCTTTGTTCTTTTTTTCCGATTTGGAGCCAAAATTTAAGGATCAGGGTCCCGTCGTCGGCCATAATCTTCTCAAAACGGCGCATTGCCTCAAGACCGGTCTGCCATTTTTTATCTTTAAGACCGTTCTCAAAACGTTCCTTTAACAGCCAGTGATAGTATGAATGCTGAAAAACCGCCACCTGTCCCCTGGAAGGAATATCAAGCCAATACCGCCAAAAAAACGGCCGGAACTTTTCCTCGTCCTTGGGCTCCATAAAAGAATAAACCCTGGTGCCGCGCGGGTCCATGCGCTCAAGCAGGCGGTTGACGCAATCGCCCTTGCCTGCTCCTTCCCAGCCTTCGAGAATCAAAAGCACGGGAACGCGGGCTTCGTAAATCTGGCGGTGCAGACGCTGGAGCTTAAGCATGAGAGGATCTATTTTCTGCTTAAAAAGCTCTTGGGGAATACTTTTTTCGAGATTAAGTTTGGCGAGGTTTAATTCAGGCATGCGAAGATTATAGTTAAAGTTATCGCCACAAATTTTTCATGGGCGAGGTTTCGTCGCAATCAACGCCCTGCGGACGTTGGCCGCCGCAGAAAGGCTCCTCGCCCCAGGCATGTTCATCCGGAAAACCAAAATCCTCCAGAATGCCGACAAAATGCTCGGCTGGATGGGCTTGGCGCTCGCCCACATTATGGCGCCAACGCGGCGCGTTATGGGATTCCACCACCGGAAAAACGCGCGCGCCTAAACCATCCACGTCGTCATTGCAGCCCCAATCTGACATCGTGGAATCTCCACCATCGTTCCAGGTGCTAAAGTACGGATGATGCTTGCCGGCGCTTAAATAGGCCACGGGATGGCTGTCTTGATAAAATTGGGCCGAGCCCAGGCGATCCGGCTGCCAGCGATCCGCGCCGTTTTGCATCATATGCAAAGACAATTTTTTACCGTCAAGGCTCGGCCAAACCCAAACCGTCAACACCTGATTATCACCGACATGGGAATTACTGCACCATGAAGAGGAACCATAGCCGCCGTCGTTGACAAATAAATACGCATAACGAACCTCGATGCGGGTGGGTCTTTGTGAACAATAAGTTTCAGAGGGATCGCGCCGAACCTTCGGACTTGCAGGCGTTACCTGATATATCACCACAGGCTCATTATGGTTAAGGGCATTTTCCTCGCTGTCGAAAATAAAATACGGCCGGAAATAATCAGCTATGGCATGTTCCGCCTCGTCGCGGATGCAATCAAAATCATTGTCTTCATATTCAACCCCCTGCGGCGGCTCTGACAAAAGAAAAATACGGATGGAAAATTTCAACGGCTTGGGCCTGGCTGTGGAAAAATCAGTCGCAGAACCATCCTGGGCATAAGCCGCAAAACCAAGGACGCACAAAATAAACAAAAACCAAATTCCTTTTTTCATGACTAAATTTTACCCCCAAAACCCAAAATTTTCAACAGCACGAAAAAATATTTGGTAAGTTTATACTTCGACATGAAAATAAAATGACCCCATTAGCAAAAAACTTAAAAAAGCGCATTCAAGCGATCAAAAATTCCGCGACGTACCGGCTTGCCCACGAAGACGTGGCGCTGCTCAACAGCGATCCCTTGCGGCCAGTCCGCCTGCAGCTGGAACTGCTCAAGCCCGAAATCACCCTTGAGCGGGAAGGCGTCGCCGCAACCGTCGTGGTTTTCGGCAGTGCCAGAATCGGCGATAAAACACAGGCGCAAAAAACCATAAACCAACTGGAATCCCAAATAAGACGCCGTCCGAACGACAAAAATTCGGTTGAGCGGCTCAAAATCGCGCGGGCCTTGCTCGACAAATCCGGTTATTACGACCAAGCCCGCAAATTCGCGGCCCTTGTCTGCAAAAACTACAGCCGCAAAGGCATCTCCATCGTCACCGGCGGCGGTCCCGGCATCATGGAAGCGGCCAACCGGGGCGCCTGGCAAGCCGGCGCAAAGTCGGCTGGGTTCAATATCACGCTTCCCTTTGAGCAAAACCCCAATCCATACATCGCGCCTGAGCTGTGTTTTCAGTTCCGCTATTTTGCCCTGCGCAAAATGCACTTTTTGATGCGCGCCAAGGCCTTGGTGGCGTTTCCCGGCGGCTTCGGCACACTCGATGAGGTCTTTGAGGCCCTGACCTTGATCCAAACGCATAAAATCAAACCCATGCCGGTCGTTCTTTTCGGCGAAAACTATTGGAAAAAGACCGTCAATTTCCCCTTTCTCATCGAGGAAGGCGTGATCTCGCCGCAGGACATCAAAATTTTTAAGTTCGCGGAGACCGCCGAAGAAACGTTTCGCATTATCAAGCCTGCCCTGGATAAGGCCATGGGGTCAGGTCTTCATTTGTCACTTGTTGGCAGGAACTAAATGGCGGCCATAGTTTATTGTAACAAGTGACAAATGAAGACCTGACCCCATGGCTTAGCGCGAAAGCCGCTCGGTCAAATACTCAATCATATTGTCCCAGCGGACGGCGTTTTGGTCGCCGTGGCCGGCCGCGGGATAAATCTGAAGCGTTTTTTTGCGGCCGGCAATTGCCCTATAGGCATTCCAGATTCCGATAGGAACGCATTGGGCGTCCAAAAGCCCGGCGTTGATTTGAACAGGAACTTTGATCCGGCCGGCGAAATTAACCACGTCAAAATAGGAAACCGCGCTGCGGACCGCCTCTTGAACAGCCGGATTGCTGTCGGCGTATCTTCGAACCTCCCCAAGCAAGCCGGCGGAAACAAGGCCCGTCGCCTCAAAATCGCACAAAGACGGAAAATCAGCCGAAACATAAGAAATTCTCGAATCAAGGCCGGCCAAAATCAGCGACAAGCCTCCCCCTTGGCTGGCGCCGGCCGCGGCGATTCTTTTAGGGTCCACTTCTTTGCGGGTCAGCAAAAAATCTATGCCGAGCAGACCATGAGACACGATTTCCCGGTAAACATAGGTTTCTTGGTTCTCGATGCCTGAAAGTATGTAGCCCTGATTATCCGGTGGATAGCTCGATTGGTCCACTTCGTAACCCCTGGCTTGAAACCATAAAACAGCGAAGCCTTTTTCAGCCAATGACGCCGGCGCTGGAACCGC
>JACQWW010000128.1 GCA_016209025.1 Elusimicrobiota bacterium
GAATTTCGTCTTCAACCGGTTCTAAATATAAATCAATGGCCTCGCGGATGTTTTTGAGCGCTTCATCACGGTTTTGCCCTTCGCTTATACAGCCGGGAAGCGACGGGACATATGCGGTATATCCGCCTTCCGGCGAAGATTCAAGAACAACCTTGAGCTTCATGGGCGCTAATAGTGTAACAGGAATAACGCTATCTGGCAAGGGAGGCTGTGTTTAAAGCGATGGGTGATAAGAGGAATTTGCCTTAAATGCCCGGAAGATATTTGTCCAGGAATTCGCGGGGGGAGATAATTTCGATTCCCTGGAAGCGGCCAAGCGGCCTGATGTGGCGTATGTTGCCGATGACCGGAACATCAACTTTTGCTTCTACGGGTTTCATCAATCAAGTCTTCAATATCTTCTTCTTTCAAGCCTGTTTCCTTGACTCTTTGGGCGCCGTAGGCCTGAAGCCGTTTCCAGCTTCCTTCCCAGAAGTATTTTCTCAGCGCCTCGCGGAAAAGCTCGGAGCGGGTGCGGCCTTCCTCCTTGGCGATTTTAAGGGCCAGTTTAAAAAGATTCGGGGGCAGGGTAATGGTTACGGGCTGGGAATGTCTGGTGGTTTGCATAAAAAATTACCTCCTATTTTGTATGACAATGTAAGTATATATGAAAAATCGTTTTTTTTCAAGGACGGCAATGGAGGAGTTTTTAGGGGGCGATGAGAAAATGATAACGGGCGCAGGGTAAATTTAATGGATGGTTGGCGAGCAGGCATGAAACCGGATGTCTTTCATGGGGTAATGCCTGCGGTTCATTGTAAAGAGAGTTGCCTTGTAAGCATGAGCGGCGGCGGCCACCAAGGCGTCTGCCAATTCTACGCCGTGGCTTTTATGGTAGGTCCTCAGATACCGTCCGGCATATTCGCCGATTTCATCGGTAATGACCAGAGAAGCTCCTCAATAACCCGGGGGTTGCCCCGAAGCGCTTCAATAATGACATCCGTGTCAAGCAGAAGGTCGGCCAATTCAGTCTTTGTAGAATTCCCGGAGTCTCGTCCCGCGGCGAAGCCCGCGGACATAGCTCTGCGTGGAGGGCAAATCTCTGCGATTCTTCCAAAGACCTGACATTTGATTTAAAGCTTCTTCAAAATTCGGCTGTCTGCCTTTTTTATAGACGCGATCGAGCGCCTTGCGAATCAATTCGGAGACGGATTGATGAAAATCAAGGCTCAAGGCACGCAGCAAATGCCATTGCTCTGCGGGAAGGTAAATTTGAGATCGTTTCATCATGATGTATAGTATACATTGCCAAAGTTTCCCGCGCAAGAGAACCAAAATTCTTTTTTCGGCGGCCTTTTTTCTTTTCCCAGTGTCGGTTTTCGCGGCCGGCGAACTGATCGGCTGGCAAACTATGGACCAGGGCGGGGCGGCCAGGGCGTCGAGCAACTACAAGGCAAATGATTCCTGCGCCTGGGCTGCGGTGGAAAAATCGCAGAGCGCGAACTATAAAATTCAGTCTGGTTTTGTGAGCGATTTTTGGGCGGCGGCAGAAAGCCCGGTTACAGAAAGTCCGGTTGTGGTTTCTACGGGGATTATTTCCGGCAAGATCACGCAATCCGACGGTGTGACGGCCATCAGCGGGGCGCTGGTGGAGGCATTGCAGAGCGGAACCATCAAGTTGAGCGCGGCTGCTGACGCGCTTGGAAATTATTCCCTAAATGTCAACGTTGGAACTTATGATATTCGGGTTTCCATGACAGGCTATCAAACGCAGACAAAGACGGGTGTTTCCGTCTCCGCGAACCAAACCACGACGGTTAATGCCGCGCTTTTGGCCGCGTCGGAGGAAAAACCGCAGAAGGAATACAAAACTACCATTGGCGACAACCTGTTTAATCCAGCTGCCGGGGGAAGCAGTAAGGTTAAATTTTCCCTTGCGCGGTCAGGCCATGTGACGATAAAAATTTACGACCTGATGGGAAGAGAGATTAAAACCCTGGTGGATGAGGACAGAACCGCCGGGGAATATCAAAAGGACTGGGACGGCAGGAACGATTTTGGGGAAATTGTTCCATTGGGCGTTTATTTTCTCCATTACGTGTATCCTGGCGGACATGAGACGAGGAAAATCGGGGTGATGTGGCAGTGAGTGTGATAAAGGCCCTCCAGGATGGACCCATCACCCCCACCACCGAGTGGTGGGGCCTCTCCCTCAGGGGGAGAGGCAAAAAAGAACGGGTTGATGAGAAGGTGAGGGAAAGATGGGCCTGGATACCGGCCCCGCTCCGCAGAGCTACGGGGACGGAGATACGGCAAGTGGCCGTGGCCGCTTACGCGGGTATGACGGAAATAATAATGGGGACAGTGCCGGTTTTTGCCAAGGAGAGCGGGGGGGGCTTTATTGGAGATGCCGTCGTCGGTGAGGGCCGGGGGCATGGGGGAGAGTTTCGCCGCGCTTTCGGATGAGCCTTTTGGCATCAGCTACAACCCGGCTGGAATGTCCTTTATGCCTGATCCGGCCATCTCGTTTTTGCACCAGGAATACATCCAGGATTTCAAGGCGCAGTTTATCGGCCTTGTCCTTCCGTTCGGAAAACTCTTCAGGCTGGGGGCAGCCCCTTCGTTTATCTCGATGAAAGAGGAGCCTATTTACGACTCATTGGGAAGGCCGACCGGACGCAACTTCGGTTACGAGGGCAGGTCCCTGCCGGTGGCGGCTTCGCTGTTGATCGGAGGTTTGTCCATCGGCGGGGCAGTGAAGTCCTATTCCGAAGAAATCGGGGGGTTTTCCCAAAAAGCGAACACCTGGGATGCGGGCCTGATTTATCGCTATAAAAAATTCAGGCTCGGCGCCGCCGCCTTAAACTTGTCCGGCATGATAGGCGGTTATGAGCTTCCCAGGACTTTAAAAACAGGCGCGGCCTACACCTCGGACAGGCTCACCTTATCAGCGGGTTTTGACAAGCAGATGATAAAAGAAGAAAGTTTTGTGAGTCTGGGCAGTGAATTCGGATTGACGAAAAACATTTTTATCAGGGCGGGTTACCGGTCCCAGAAATTCGGCGGTTTTTCCGGGGGCGTGGGTTTGAAATTTTTGAAGGCCTTCAGCCTTGACTGCGCCTATGCAAGCTATGGGGATTTGGGCGGAGCTTACCGGGCGGGCATGACCATTCAGTTTTTGCCGCAGAAGAAAAAGCCCCTGGAAGCGCAAAAATCGGAAGAACCTGTTCAGGGTTTTGGAGAAGTTTCGGCCCCGGCTGCGCCTGCCGCGGGAGAGGGGAAAATCCCGGTTCCCAAGGGCAAAAAGTTTCAGGTGGCGGCTTTGGATTTTACGGCCAGGGGGCTTTCGGAAATCGAAACAGGGGCCCTTTCGGATTTCTTCAGGAGCGCCTTGGTCAACACCAATGCCTTTATCGTGGTTGACAGAGTCAACATGGAAAAAATCCTGATTGAGCAGAAATTCCAGCAGACCGGCTGCACGACCGAGGAATGCGCGGTGCAAATCGGGAAAATCCTTAATGTCCAGAAGATGGTGACCGGAGCCGCATCGTTTCTTCAGGGTGTCTATTATCTGGACGCCAAATTTATTGACGTTGAAACCTCCCAAGTCCAGGCGGTGCGGGAGGCCCAAGTCCGTTCGGTCCATGAATTTAAAAAAGCCTCCGAAGCCATGGCCCGCGGCTTTGTCGGCCTCTTGGTTGAAGTAGAAGAAACGCCTAAGCAAGAAGAAAAGCCTAAAACTCCCTGACTTGCTCTCTAATCGCTAAAATATAAACCGCTTAAATGACATATTTTCAAGCTGTTATTCTTGGGATTGTTCAGGGGTTGACCGAGTTTTTGCCGGTGTCAAGCTCGGCGCATCTCGTCATTATCCCTTGGATCGCCAAATGGGAATACCAGGGCTTGGCTTTTGACGTGGCCCTGCATTGGGGGACGATGCTGGCGGTTTTGGCGTATTTTTGGAGGGACTGGCTGGATTTATTCAATGCGGCGTGGAGACAGTTAAGAACGCATGAGCGTGCGAGCGATGGAGCGATGGAGCGACGGCTACGGCCTCTGGCCGTAACTCCGTCCCCGAAACTCTGTGAAGCGGGATGGAGCGATGGAGCCAGAGATGAAGAGGGCGAGAGTGTGGGAAAGCGTGAAGAGTTGTTCAAGGCAAGGTTGTTTTGGGGGATTGTTTTGGCGACGATTCCAGCCGGGATCGCCGGGCTTTTATTTGAAGAGAAAGCTGAAAATTTGTTCCGGCGGCCTGATTTTATGGCGTGGCCCCTCATGGCCTTTGGGATTTTGTTGTGGATTGCCGACCGTTGGGGAAAACAATCAAAAAATTTTGGAGCATTCAGTCTTTATCCTTGTTTACTGGTTGGTTTGGCCCAGGCCTTGGCTATTGTGCCGGGAGTCTCTCGTTCCGGCGCCACGATCACCGCCGCTCTTTTATTGGGTTTTAAAAGGGACGTCTCGGCCCGTTTTTCTTTTTTGCTTTCAACCCCGATCATCGTTGCCGCGGGTTTATTGCAGGCAAAAGATTTGACAAGCGTTGCCTTGGCCGGGCCTTTTTGGGCGGGAGTGGGCGTTTCAGCCTTGGCCGGTTTCGCGGCCATCCGTTTTTTGCTCGGTTATTTAAAATCAAAGGACCTGGGTGTTTTCGCTTTTTATAGAGTATGTCTGGGCTTGCTGATTTTGCTTTTATGGGCGGGCAATCCGTCCGCTTTGTCGAAAAAGTTAGCCGGTCAGGCCGCGCAGGCGCGTATGACAAAACCGGAAATTATTCTTACTCCGCAGGCGGCTCGGTTAAAGAGCCACGTGGATATGCTCGCTGAAAAAATAGGCGAGAGAAATCCATATTATTACAAGGCTTTAAATCAAGCCAGAGACTATATTGCCGCCCAATTCCAATCGCTGGGATTTAAGCCGGAGATTCAGGAATTCAAATCAAAAGACATGTCAATGATTGACGACGGCACGGCTTTTTATAATATCGAAGTTCGGTTATCCCCTCACCCTGCCCTCTCCCCCGCTCTGCAGAGCTCCGAGGGCGGAGATAGGGCCAGAGGCCCTGGCCGCCACAAGGGGAGAGGGATAGAGAAGGAGGGGCGCGCTGAGGTATTAATTATTGGCGCGCATTACGACAGCGCTCCCGGGACCCCAGGCGCTGACGACAATGCCAGCGGAACAGCAGTTCTTCTTGAATTGGCACGCTCGTTCAAAGGCCGGCAGTTTTCAAAAGAGATCAGGCTGGTTGCTTTCTCTACCGAAGAACCGCCTTCGTTTTTTACCTCCAACATGGGGAGTTACCATTATGCCCGGCGCCTAAAGGAGCAGGGGGCTAAAGTTTTCGGAATGATCAGCCTGGAAATGGTCGGCTATTTCAATTTAGAGCCCGGCTCCCAGCTTTATCCGCCGCCTCTTTCGTTTTTTTATCCGAAAACCGGAAATTTTGTCGGTTTAGTGGGCAATCTGAAAAGCCGGAAATTTATGAAAGACTGCGCCAAGGCTTGGCGGGCAGGGTCGGATTTTCCCTTGGAAACAGCGGCCCTTCCGTTTTTTATTTCCGCGGCCTCGCTTTCCGATCATTACAATTTTCAAAAAGAAGGCTGGCCGGGTTTGATGCTGACCGATACCGCTTTTTACCGCAATCCGCATTATCATGAAAACACGGACACGCCCGATAAATTGGATTACGAGCGCATGGCGCGCGTTTTAGAGGCTTTGACGCAGACCGTCGTTAGTCTTGCCGAAAAATAGTTTTTACCGATGATGAATTCGCTATACTTAGGATATTTCCGACGGAGGTTTTATGCCTGAAGTTTATTTAAGCCGAATCGGTTTTGAAAAATTAAGAAAAGAACTTGAGGAATTGAAAAGCGAAAAAGTGCGGTTGTCCCAGGAAATCGGAGAAGCCGCGGAACAGGGCGATTTGCGGGAAAATTTCGGCTATCACGCGGCTAAAGAGCGCCAGTCGGAAGTTTTGCGCCGCATCGGCGAAATCGAGCAAAAATTGTTGTCCGCCCGCCTTTTTGACGAGCTTGACATCCCGCCGGGTGAGGTGCGCATAGGCACCAGAGTGGCTCTTGAAGAATCGCCGGGCGGCGAAAAAAACGAATGGGCTATCGTGGGGACCGAAGAAGCCGACGCCTCCGAGGGAAAAATTTCCGTTCACGCGCCTTTGTCCCAGGGGCTTTTGGGCCATAAGGCCGGGGAAACTGTCAAGGTTGAGCTTCCGCGCGGCCCCGCTACCTACAAGATCGTCAGCGTGGAACGAATCTAGGAAATGTCGAATGACGAATGTCGAGTGTCGAATTTAATTCGTAATTCGTCATTCGCACTTCGTCATTTGATATAGATTCTTGGCACATCAAGCGAAGCCGCTGTTCTTCTGACAGGCAGTTCAACAATGTCTCCGACATTTATTCCCGGGGCGTGACTGATGTCCAGAATAGCATGGCCCAAGCCGACCCGTCCGATCAAGGGGAGCCTTCGGCATTTGGTTTTCATTTTTGTCTTGGCGGGCACGGCATAGTAATTGGGCGGTCCCGCCAGCCTGATGAAGCGGTGGGCAGGCTCCATGGTCAGGCCGTCGGCGAAACCGACGCCGATTGAGGCGATCCTCATCGGTTTTAAGGCGAGAAATTCGCTGCCGTAGCCGATGGTTTCGCCGCGGCGCAAATCCCTGACGTTTAAAATTTTGGCTTTAAAAGACCAGATATTTTTTACCGGAAACGGCGTTTGTGCCGGGTTGTAGCCGTAGAGAAGATTTCCAATGCGGACCATGTCAAGGCGCCATTGGGGGAAATCAAGGAAGACTGAGGTGTTGGCGCATGTTTTGATAAGCGGCCGGCCGGCCAGCCTTTCGATGGTTTCGGCTGTTTTCAAGAACCTGCCGATTTTGTCGCAAGCTTCGATTCTATTTAAGCCAGGCACATAGTCAATGTGCGATGAAATCCCGATCAGCTCCAGATGTTTATTTTTTAAGACGGCCCTGCCGAACGAAAGCGCGTCTTTGGGAAGACAGCCCCAGCGGCCGAGGCCGAGGTCAATATCCAAAAAAACCTTTGCTTTGGATTTTGCCGAAGCGGCTGCCCCGGCAAAAATCCTGAAAGACTCTTTGCGATCAAGGGTAAACCATGTTCGGCGCCGGATGAGGTGTTCCAGCCCGGCGTCTTTTTTAAAGAGCGGCGCCAACAGCGCCGTTTGAGCCGGCGTTTTTTTCCCGCATGATTGAACGATGCGCTCGGCCTCCTCTGCCGACCAGACCCCGAAAGCGTCGCAGAGCCGCTCTTGGGAAAGTCTAAGGCAGACCTTTTCCATCCCATGGCCGTAAGCGTTTGATTTTACGGCCGCCATCAGTTTGACGCCGGCCCCAAGCGTTTTTTTGATTTGCCTGGCATTGTCTGCCAAAGCGTCAAGGTCAATCTCGATCCATTTCATCTGCTTTTTTTTCAACCGGCGACTGCCCGTTGGAATTGGGCAAAATCGGCGGTTAGGGCGTGTTTGAGATAGGGGTTTGATTTTTTTTCCTCGCCTATGGTCGAGGTCGGCGTGGGGCCGTAATTGTGGCCCGGCAGGATCAGGGTTTTATCGTCAAGACCGGCAATCAGGCGAAGGGAGTTGAACATTTTTTCCGGGTCGGAGCCCGGCAAGTCAACCCGGCCGCAGCCATGCACAAAAAGCGTGTCGCCGGTAAAAATCCGGCCGCCGGCTTTAAGGCAAAGCGAGCCCTCGGTGTGGCCCGGCGTATGAAGAAAAGCGATTTTTTGGCTTCCCAGGGCGATTTCCTCGGCGCCGCTTAAAATTTTGAGCTTCGGCAGCAATGCCTTATCTAAGGCCGGGGCGTCGTCTTGATGGACATAGACGCTGACATCGCCGGAGCGCGCCATGGCCCCGGCCCCGTTGGTGTGGTCAAAATGATGGTGGGTGAGAAAAATGCCGCTTAGTTTCCATTTCAGCTTCGCTAGTTCCAGGCGCAGAAAAGCCGCGTCCCAGGCCGGATCAATGACCAGAGCCTCTTTGGTTTCGCTGTCGGCCGCGAGATAAATGAAATTGGCCATGGGTCCAAGTTCAATCTGGCGGATCAACAGTTCCGGCATCAGAGAATTTGTCCTTTATCCACCCAGCGTTTTCGCCATTTGGTGTAGGGGATATGAAACCAGCGAAGCTCGGCTTCGTAGATCGAGTGGGTGATGAAATAAGCCGCAAAGACGTCAATGGAATAATGGAGTTTCGATAAAAGGACTGTCATGGCCAGCAATAGCGATAAGCCCAGGAAGGTATAACGGACCCAGCGATCGCGGAAAATAAGATATGCAAGGAAGGGATAAGCGGTGTGCGAGGAAAAAAACAGATCGTTTTGCAGTGTAAGGTACTGGCCCACATATTCATAAAGAACATGATTGTGCATGGAAAGGGCCCCTTCCGGAATTCTCATGGGAGTCAGGATGATGAACAGACTGCGCACCGCCGTCAGGATGGCATAGAGCCAAATGATATAAGCGGCCCGGCGCCTTTCCTTCCATACCGTGGCGGCGATGACCCAGATGAACCAGGTGCCGAAGCCCCAAGTGAAAAAGAACGTCATGTCAACAGTCGGTAAAATGTTCAGCAGAAGATCAGGAGAGGGGTGGGTCAGGTCGCCGGCCATTTCCGCCAGATTGGCGGCCCAATAATTAAGAATCAGGGATCCGCCAAGGGCGGCCAGGGCGATGGTCAATTCCATGCCCCTGCTTAGATGCCGGCGGTTTTTTTCAATAACAAAGATAGCCATAGATCAATAAGTCTGAAGCGCGAAGTCTAAATAAGTCTGAAGTCTGAAGCGCGAAGTCTGAAATAAAAAAGAACATCATTTTTTTCAGACTTCAGACCTTAGACTTCAGACTTAAAATTCATACTTCAAGCTTCAGGCTTAAGACTTCAGAAATTCCTTAGGGAATTTCTGGTATAATTCTATCTAATGTTGGGACTATTTCATTATCAAATCCTGTGCGAAGTTCTGCGCGACGTCCATTTGGTCAGAGGCCGCCAGGCAATCGCCCAATTCGTTTTAAATAAAGTGGCCCAGGCCCTCGATTCCGAGGGTGGGACGATTTTTTTAATGGATCAGGAAAACCTGCTTTGTCCTATGGCCGCCTATGGCGCGCCGAAGGCGACTCTGCAGGAGCAGAAATATCCGGTGGGCCGCGGCGTGGCCGGGTGGGTGGCCGCGCATAAGGAACCGGTGAAAATCGCCGACGCCAAAAGCGATCCCCGATTTTTGAGCGCGGTGGATTTGAGGACAGGATTCGACACCCGCTCGATCGTTGCCGCGCCGATTTTGTTCGGAGCCAAGGTCGAAGGAGTGATCGAATTTTTGAATAAAAGAAAAGGAGAGTTCAGCGACGCCGATCTGGAGCTGATCGCCCTTTTGGGACGCGAGATCGGCGCCGCCATAGAAAAGACGGTTCTTGAGGAGCATGTTCGCAAAGCCACGGCCCTTCAATGGGCGGTGGGCAACCTTCACGCCGGAGTCGTCATCGCCGATCCTCATCATAAGGTCATTATGGCCAATAGCCGCGCTCAGCAGATTTTAAGCACCGAATCTTTTCAAATCAATGAAGGAGACAACCTGGACAATCTTGACGCCTCTTGGCCGGAGCTGGCCTACAGCGTCAAAAAAGTGATGGAAACCACCCTTCCCATCAGCCAGCAGGAAACAGGAATTTATCC
>JACQWW010000140.1 GCA_016209025.1 Elusimicrobiota bacterium
CTGCGGCCAAGCCGAGCCGCGCCATCACTTGTTTATTAAAGTCAGTCCCGGGTTCGTCGTAAACTATTTTGGCCACCGAAGCGGCCACGCTCTCCAATGTTTCATATTCCCCGCGGCAGGCCCGGCAGGTTTTAAGGTGTTGCTGAATATCATTTGATTCCTCACGGCCCAGAAAGCCGTCGAGTAGTTCCTGGAGTTTTTCCTGGATTTGCCGGCATTTTTCAGATTGCATTTTTTGTCCTCTCAATAAAGATTACGTATGGCAGCGTAAAAAGGTTTCATCCTTCATTTTTTCTTTAAGGGCTTGGAAAGAAATAATATGAACATTTGGCTGAGGCGATTTTGGAGCGAGCCGAAGCTGAATTCTTCGCGGCGTAGTTGGAAACTACGTAAGAAAAATTCGGCAATGGCGTAGCCTAAAATCGCCCAGCCCCTTCGGGGGAAGCCGATATCGGGCCATCTGCGTCGTTGCTCGTCGTTTACGTGCCCTCTGGGCACGCCGCGCTCCTCGCGCCTAGCATCTGGCCCAATCTCGGCTTCCCAAATGTTCATATTATTTCTTTCCAAGCCCTAAGCATCTGCCTGGCCCGGAAGAGCCTGATTTTGACGGTTCCGGCCGGCAGATTCAAAACATCGGCGATTTCCTTGTAATCGAGCATCTCTTTGTGTCTTAAAAACAAAATTTCCCGGTAGAGAGGGGGCAAAGACGAAAAAAGCTCGACAATGGCATCCTGGCGCAGGGCTTGACCGGTCAAAACATCCAAAGCAGGCGAGGCCTCCGCCGGTTCGACAAAGCCTTCCTCGTCAATTGAGATTGCCCGCGGCTTCCTGGCCCTTAAAAAATCAATGGCCGCATGATGGGCGATGGCGAAAAGCCAGGAAGCAAAAGAGCGCGCCGGATCAAAAGAGGCCAGACCCTTGTAAGCTTTGATAAAAGTTTCCTGGGCCACATCTTCCGCGTCCGTTGGATTGTCAATCAAACGGCGAATCAAACTGAAAACCTGGTTTTTATAGCGGCTGACAAGCCCGGCAAAAGCTTGGGGCCTGCCCCCAAGGCATTGCCGGATTATTTCGCTGTCATCGAAGCGCTGCATGCTGATGTCATATCAGAATACGAATATTTTTGCCGGAAGGTTTCAAGGATTCGGTAAAGCCCTCATCGGGCATCAAGAAGCTGCCCAAAAAAAGGGGCTGACGACATACACTCTTCGAGTATTTACTTTTCTATAGTGATGGTATAAAATAGTCATTATGAAAATAATCCGCTCCGTCTTCGCTGAACTAGCCAGGGAAATCAGCCGGCCGGAAGTGTCCATTCTGCTTGGGCCGCGTCAAGTCGGCAAGACCTTTCTCCTTTGCGAACTCCAAAAGAATGCCCGCAAGAAGAACCTGAGGACTCGGTATTACGATCTCGAACTCCCCTCCGACCTCATGGCGTTCAACAAGACCGATGCCGAGATATTCCGGATGCTGACCCAAAACGTGGATGTCGTCTTTATTGATGAATTCCACTACCTCAAAAACGCCTCCAGAATCTTCAAGGCCATCTTTGACAGCCATAAAAAGATCAAGATTTTTGTCTCCGGCTCCTCTTCTATCGAAATACATAAACACATCAAGGAAAGCCTTGCGGGAAGGAGGCTGACGACCAGGATCGCCCCGCTCAGTTTTGATGAATTCAGTCAGAAGGCCCGCAAAGGTGAAGCGGCAAACCTTTTCGAAGAGTACGCCGTTTACGGCGGGCTGCCGGGACTTATCCATGCGCCTGATGCGTCGTCCAAAATCAGAATTCTCAATGAGCTGCTGGCCGCCTACATCCAAAAAGATGTGAAAGGCCTGGTAAAAGAGGAAAATATACGCGCTTTCAACAATCTGATTTATCTCTTGGCGGAAAACCAGGGTTCGCTGATCTCCGAGAACAGCCTGGCCGGGGAGATCGGCCTGACGGCCGCCACCGTCAACAGGCATCTTTCAATTCTGGACAACACGTATGTCTGCCACGCGGTTCATTCTTATTCGCGCGATTTGGGCAATGAACTCAAAAAATCCAAAAAGATCTATTTTTACGATCTTGGAATCAGGAATGCGCTGCTCAAAGATTTCGGAACGCTCAGCCGCAGAAGCGACAAAGGGGCCATCCATGAATCATTCGTTTTCCTGCAACTAGTCTGCGCCCTTAAGCCGAACATGGAGATTAAGTTTTGGAGAAACAAATCCGGGCAAGAAATCGACTTCGTCCTGCTGAAAGATCGAAGGCCTTTTCTAATCGAGGTCAAATCATCGCTGCCCGGTCGCGAGATTCTTCCGGCAATGAAGATATTTCTCGCAAACTATCCGGAAACGGCCGGCGCTATCGTCTTCTCTGAAAACCAGGCCGGGACGGAGGAATTCCTTGGGAAAACCGTTCGCTTTGAACCTCTGAGCTCGGCTTACAATGCGATTCAAACGATCATGAGCAGTAAATGATCTGGATATATCTTTCCCGACGGCAAACAAAACCCTGGGCAAGCTCGAGCAGTTGGGTTTTGCCAAGGAGATCACCGGCAAACAGCGGCACCGGGTGTTTTCTTACGAGCCGTATCTACAGATGTTGCAGGAAGGCATGGATGTGGGGCAATGAGCCGGCGAGGGGGTCGGACCCGAATGGCGCCTACTTAAGCTCTTTGCCGTCATTCCCGCGGAAGCCCTTCGTCTCTCCGAGACTCGGTGGGTCCCAATCCTCAGGATTGGGGCGGGAATCCAGGGCTTTATCTGGATGCCCGCCTGCGCGGGCACGACGTCTGGACCCCGCCCCGCTCTCTCCCAAGCTTGGGGGAGATACGGCCCCTTCACGGAGCGAAGGGACGATTGGAGTCCCAGAGGGACGTGACGCCTGCCCCCGAAATTTTTAATGACATCACCGCAGGGCTTTTTGGGCCAGCCGGCGCAGGTCGGGATCGGCCAATGCTAAAAGTTTCTTTTTGACGACGCGGGAAAAAATAAAACAATGATTGCTACGCCTGGAAGCTCTCGGCAATCTTCCAGACGCCTTTTTCGCGGAAAGCCGGAATTTTTTGGCGGCGCGCGGCATTGAGCATGGCCGGCGCGGATTTTTTGTGTTTTCTGACGTGGTCGGCAAGAGGAACGATCGCCTCGCCTTTAAGATAGGCGATTCGCTTGTGGAGCGATTCCATGATGGCCAGGGTTAAAATTTTCTCCATCGTTTTCGCATTTTTATTGTTTCGATAATCGCGGAAGGCTTGGTAGTAGTCTTTCTTTTCGCGGTTGCGGATGATGATGCCGGGAAAACCCAACCGGAGAAGCTGAAAATTGACGATCACCCGGCCGATGCGGCCGTTGCCGTCGCAAAACGGGTGAATGGTTTCAAAATCAAGGTGAAATTTGGCAATCTTGTCCAGAAAATAAGCCGTCAGGTCGCTGGAGCACTCAACAAGAATTGCTTCGATCATTCGCTCAACGTGTTCGGGCGCCGGGGCGATATGAGTGCCGACGCGAACGTACTCGTTTTTGCCCCGGAAACGGCCGGCAATGCCATCGTCAATGCCGCCGATAAGCATTTGATGCAGGAGCAAAATCGTCTTTTTGTTTATTTCGGTTTCTTGAGATTTGTTTCTGATATATCCCGCAACGCGGGCAAGATTTTTCGCCTCAAACACTTCGCGCACCGAGACGTTGCGGGATAGTTCCATTTCCAAAAGAATTTTTTCAGTCTCTTTAAGAGTCAACGTGGAGTTTTCAATGGCATTGGAATTGTAAACTGCCTCTGGAATCTCCGCCTCGTCCACCATTGCCAAAAGCGAATCTTTACCCTGGCGCAGTGCGTCGTATTCGTTTTTTAGCTCCTGAATCCGTTTCTTTGTCGGGTTATTGGCAGCCATATTCAATGATAATATATTATTTTATTCACTGTTTATTGTCAATAATTAGTGAATATAGTGCATAAATTACTATATATTCACCAATATTTACTACGAATTAGACGAAGGGGTCAGACCCAAATGGCGCTTACTTAAGCTCTTTGCCGTCATTCCCGCGGAAGCCCTTCGTCTCTCCGAGACTCGGTGGGTCCCAATCCTCAGGATTGGGGCGGGAATCCAGGTTACGTCGGAGTCTGGACCCCCGCCCCGCTCTCCCCCAAGCTTGGGGGAGATACGGCCCCTTCACGGAGCGAAGGGACGATTGGAGTCCCAGAGGGACGTGACGCCAGCGGCCGCAGCCGCCTTCGCGGGGGTGACGATGGTAAAGATGCGCCCTTTACAATTCTTGAAGCGGATCCCTTCCCTGAAGCTGCAAGCTGCACAGTAAGCTCAGAAATTCCCCGAAGGAATTTCTGAAGTCTTAAGTCTGAAGCTTGAAGTATGAAAAAAATAGGTTATTCCCTTTTCAGACTTCAGACTTCGCGCTTCAGACTTCAGAACTTACCCCTTTGGGGAAGTTCTACATATTGTCTATATCCTATCTAATTGCTATGGTTTTTATGAATTATTGGCTGATACGTTGCTATACTTCAAAATAGGAAATAGTTATATTAACAGAAAAAATCAGGGGAGGAAAAAATGAATTTTAACGGCAAAAGAATTGTTATCGCGGGCGGGGTAAGGACACCCTTTGGGCATATGGCCAAGTCCCTGGCCAGTATTCCGCCTCAAGAACTCATGGCTTTTACGGTCAAAGCCCTGCTGGAGAAAACCCATCTGGACCCTCAGCAAGTGGACGGCTTGATGGTGGGCTGTGTTGGCCAGCCCATGAACGCGGGCAATATCGCCCGGGTTTCCGCGCTTTTGGCCGGCCTGCCGGAAAAAGTGCAAAACGTGACTTTTCACAATAATTGCGTTTCTTCTTACGAGTCAATATCTTCAGCCGTAAGATTCATCGCCGTGGGCGAAGGGGAGCTTTATATCGCCGGCGGCGCGGATTCCATGTCTCAATTTCCCTATGTATTTACGGGAAACCGCTCCCTAAAACCATTAAGAAGCTTGGATAGTCTCAAACAAAGCTGGCCGACATTGCTTGACGACAAAGAAGTAAGCGTGGTTGACAGCATAGAAATAGGCCTGACCGATTATGTCAAAAAGATAAATATGGCCGGCACCGCGGAAATCTGCGCCCAGGTATTCGATATAACGCGCGAAGAGCAGGACGCCTATGCGATTGAATGTTTTAAAAAAATCCTTGACGCTTGGAATAAAGGCTTTTTCTCTTCCCACGTGGTGCCCTTTAGGCAAAACGGCAATGTGCTCCTGGAAAAAGACGAATATCCCTTTTTACGGGAAGATCTTGTGGCCAAACCCCACAAATTCGCCAAAGCCCCCCTGGCTTTTGACAATTCAGCCTATTCCATAAAGCGGTTCTACGAAGATTATGCCGCCTATTTGACGCCCAAAAAGTACGAAGAAGGCAAGACCAAGGGAACTATTTCCCTTTTCAACGCTTGCGTCAGGTCAGACGGGGCCGCGGCCATGATCATTACAACCATGGACAAAGCAAAAGCTCTCGGCCTGCCGGTGGTGGCGGAAATAAAATCATGGGCCTACTGCGGCAATAATCCGGTGTTTATGGGAATCTGCCCGGCCCTTGCCACTGATCTTGCCCTCGAAAGAGCCGGCGCTTCTTTTGAAAATCTCGACATAATTGAGATCCATGAACCATTCGCCGCCACGGTCCTTTCCGTCTTTAAGGTGGGCAAGGAAAAATTCGGCCACGATTGGGAAGGAAAATATAAAAGCGGCAAAATAAACCCTCATGGCGGAACATTGGCACTCGGCCATCCCTTGGGGCCGACTGGCGCGCGTCTGCTTCTGGCTTTAGCCTACGGCCTTCAAGCCAAACCCGAGGCCCGCTTGGGACTAACCACCTGCTGCGCGGGCGGCGGGGTGGCCGGCGCCTTGGTGCTCGAAAAAATATAAAAGCAAGTCTTAACAGCAAACAAGCGAAGCCGGAGTCATCCGAAAAGCAATGGGGTCAGGTCTTCATTTGTCACTTG
>JACQWW010000029.1 GCA_016209025.1 Elusimicrobiota bacterium
ACAGGCAAAACTAAATTACTGTAATATTTAACATAATAGAAATTATGCAAACTCTAAATAACGAATAAAGTAGGCCTAAAGTCCTATTGTTACGCGGTTTTCAGAGCGTAATCATGCCCAAATGACCCAGGATTTACGATAAAAAGGCCGATATGATAAAATGGTTAGGCAAAAGGCTTAAATGATATGAATTTTCTTTTTCTGCCGTTTATAGCTGTCTTAGGGGCCGAGCCGGCGGATTTTAAGATATGGAACTTGGGCCAGCAGATTTTTCACCATACCCAGCCGGCGCAGGTTCAATTAAAAGCATTGCCGGCTGTTGCGCCGCATCAACAGGCCAATCCCAATCTTTCGGAAAAATGCCAAGCGCTTTTAACCCAAGTGATAGGCAATGCCGGTGACTTGGACAGCCGGCAGATCTTGTGGCAGGATTTTAAGGTACTTGATTATCCTATTCTTTTAAATGTTCCCCAGGACGCGGCTCTGCTTGTCGGCCACCCTGACCCGCCTTCTGCTTATGTGCCTTACCAGGATGCGCATCTGCCCCCGGGTTTGCCGATGGCGGTTTTAGAAGGCGGCCTTTCCGATGCCCCGACCATGGACTTTGATTACCCTGTCAATGGCCGGCCGGTTTTTCTTTATGAAGTAGACGAGCAGGCAGATGGGGTTTTTAGAACAGTCGTTCATGAGCGTTTTCATATTTATCAAAAAGATTGGAAGCCGCTTTTAATGGCTCTTCCGGGCGATTGGCAAGAGCCTTATCCTGTTGAAAATGTGGAAAATTTAGCCATGGCCACGCTCGAGCAAAAAGTTTTGGCCGATGCGCTGTCAGCCGCCACCCCCTTGGGCATCAGGGAGAGTATCCGGAATTTTGCGGCTGTCCGGCAAAAGCGGCTCAATCTAATTCCCACTTCGGCGTATGTTCTGGAACTTAGCGAAGAGAGAAGCGAGGGCACGGCGCGTTACGTTGAAGCCTTGGCTGACGAGGAAATTTACGGCAATAATGCCCGCGAGCAGATCGCCTTTATGCTAAGGACGAAGCTTGGCGTGGAGCAATTGCAGAAGTGGCGGTTTTATGCCACCGGCGCCGGCATGGCTTTGTTGTTGGATAAAAAAGGAATTCTTTGGAAAAACAAAGTGGAAAACGGTTTAAGTCCCTGGCAAGTTCTTCGATCCAATACGCCTATTGATGATTCCGAGGTGGAGCGGCGCGCGCAGCTAATGAAACAGCGCTACCATTATGATTGGCTTTTGGCCAACGCTAAAGAGCTTGTTGAGAAGTATAAGACTGAAAAAGAAAAAGCTTGGCAGGATTTTATCAATGCTCCGGGATACAGGCTGAAAGTTCATTTTGAGGGCCCGCCGGGTTTTAGGAATTCCGGCGGAAAAATTTACCAACTGCCCGAAGGCTGGTTCATTGTCCATCCGAATGAGCTTGTGGTTAGTAGTTTAAATACACGCTTGGAGCTTCATGATCGAAGCGTCTTAAACGGCCCCGACGCGTCATCGGAAACATATCATTGAAGTTGCGCCCGCCTTTTCGTCTTCGATTTAATCTTATTGACGCAGGGCAAGACGATTTCCATTTCAGCCTGCCAGTAACCGATCCTGCTGCGCCAGACGAGAAATGCTCCTGGGCGTTATTAAATTTTAGCGGCCGGGGATGAGTTCCTCGATGAGAAAGCGCGTTTTTGCCGGAATGCGGCCAAGGCCTCTGGCCTTATCTCCGTCCCCGAAGCTCTGCGAAGCGGGGCGGGATTTGGGGCAATATTTGACGATAACGCCAAAGGCTTGGTCTCGCGTTTTTAGCTCGAGATGTTTTAAAAGGAATTCCACGTCTTCTCTGTCATGGGTGTCCCAGCGCGCGGCTGCGCACTTCATGGCTAAAAGGTACTCGGGGCCGGGCGCCCATACCCTCAGATTTGAAAGCTCCAAAACGTTTTGCCGGGGCGGCTCAGTCAGAAAAAAACCTTTAGCAGCGTCATTGAGCCAGTCCGCATTTAATCCGAATTTTTTGGCGACTCGCCGGGCGGCTATGCGGATCTCCTGTGTTGGAGCGAAGATTGCGTCAATGTCTTTTGTGGCTGCCCGGGCCTTGAAGACCAGGCACATCACCGCTCCGCCGCAGATGCCGATTTCGCCGACGACTTTCATAACGGTCAGTTCCTCATTAAGAGCTTTAAAGAGCTTTTGAATTGCGTCGGCGTTCAACATATCATTAGGCTCGGGTTAAAAAATTTTTTAATACAAAAATGTTTCTTTTTCTGAAAAATACAGGGCTTTCCAGAAGGGCCATGGCTTTCAAGTTTTCCATCTCTGAGACAAACCAGGGCTCGCGCAGGCCAGGCGCGCTCGCGCACCACCAAGGGGCGTCCATGTTCATCTCGGCGCACAATGCCTCTGTTGTAGAGGCGAGCAGCGCTCTGATTTTTTCCGGCGTGCCTTCTGCGGGAGGAGTCTCGGCGCAGGCCCGGCTTTTAGTGCGGCGCAGAAAATCCACGAAGTTAAAGAGCCGGATTTTCCAAGACTTTTCCCCCTCATGTTTTATGGCCTCGGCAATGACCGCCGCTGATTCCGGCGGCTGCGAAAAGAGCGACTGGATACGATTGATAATGGAGCGAGGAGGGTATCCCAGCGCCTCAGCCATGCGCTCCAAGGTTAAAACGCGCCAGTTGTGATTTCCGGACTCGATGAGCTGGACCGATCGGAAAGAAACGCCGGAAAGCTTGGCTAAACGGCGTTGGGAGAGCTTTAAAGACAACCGGGCATTCTTAAATACATCCATATTTTAATTATAAATGACATAATATATTATGTCAAGACCAGCGGCTCTAATTTTAAAGGGCTCATGAGCCCATAAAATTTGCAGAATAAACCCTGTATGAAAAAATATGCCGGCCCAATCGCTTTTTTCGTTTTCGTTATTTTTGGCTCATGGCAATAAGCCGATTAATCACAATGAAAACAATTGATGTTTGCTTGGCAGCGGCATTGCTTTTCTGGGCGTTGCCCGGGGGTTCGTTCGCGGCTCTTGGCGTTTTCGGGCTTCGCTGTGAATACAGGGTCAATCCCCTGGGCGTTGACACTGTTAATCCCAGGTTAAGCTGGATGCTGAATTCCGATGAGCATGACCAGCGCCAAACGGCTTATCAGATTATCGCGGGCACCGCCAGAGGCATTGCCGACCTGTGGGATTCCGGAAAAGTCGCGTCAGACCAATCTGTGCATGTCCCCTACTATGGCAAACCCCTTTATTCCGGCCAGCGCGTGTACTGGAATGTCCGGGTTTGGGATAAACAGGGCAATCCGTCTGCGCGGGGCCGCGAGGCTTTTTGGGAAATGGGTTTGCTTAAGTCCCAGGATTGGGGCGGCAAGTGGATCGGTTTATCTTTGGAGCCGGAGTATGCGCAAAGCAGGCGTTTCGAAAAGCCGTGGTGGATATGGCGGCAGGAAGAAAATCCGGCTAGAGCTTGGCTGAAAAAATTGGTCATTAAGAAACGCTTTAAAGCGTCGAAGGGCACGGTTTATTTTTGGCGCAGTTTTGTGCTTGCGAATGAAAGCGTTGAAAAAGCGGATTTTTTTCTTGCGGCAATTACCACAAACAAAACGTGGAAAGTTACCAAAAGCGGCTTGCCGGATTCTTCAATAACTTGCGCCGAAGAGCTTGTTCTTTTGGGCGGCCAGCCCTGGGGCGATAAGCCGGCACATCGGCGCATTGTTTATTCCGATCTACAGGAAGGCGAATTTTACGATGCCCGTCGGGAATTGGACGGCTGGGCGCGGCTGGGATACTCTGATAAAAATTGGCAGTTTGCCCAAGTTTTGGCGGATTACCAGGGTCAATTTACGGCTCAGTCCGATGAGCCGGTGAAAATTATGGCTACGATAAAATCTGTCCAGTTGACAGAGCCTGAGCCCGGCGTTTTTATTTTTGACTTAGGCCAGAATATTGCCGGATGGACACGGCTTAAAGTTCGCGGGCCAAGAGGTGCCAGGATTAAACTTCGGTTTGCCGAGATGTTAAATCCCGATGGAATGATTTACGTGGACAATCTGCGCCAAGCCGAGGCGGCCGACCATTACATTCTAAAAGGCCGAGGAATTGAAGCTTACGAACCTTGTTTTACTTATCATGGTTTTCGTTATGTCGAAGTCAGAGGCTATCCGGGTAGGCCGGTCCTGGATTCCATTGAAGGCCGGGTTGTTCATTCTGCTATGCCGACGTTGCCAACAAATTACTGTTACAAGAAAGCTATCCTTCGTGGCTGTTTCAGATTCGCAGCGGGGCGACGACAATCTGGGAGCGTTGGGACGGCTGGATGCCGGCAAAAGGATTCCAAGACCCAGGCATGAATTCTTTCAACCATTATGCCTTTGGCTCTGTAGGCGAATGGCTGTTTCAATCGCTTGCCGGAATTCGTCCGGCAAAGCCGGGTTTTAAAGAGATTATCCTGAAACCCAGTATAGGCGGCAACTTAAAATACGCGAAGGGAATTTATAACACCTTGTACGGGAAAGTGGTCAGTCAATGGCAAATCAAGGGAGATAAATTTATTTGGAATATTGAGATTCCCCCTAATGTGCGCGCCGTGGCTTTTGTTCCAGGGAAAAATGGCCAGGAAATCGGCTCCGGCCGGCATCGTTTTGAGTTAAGCAACCCCTGAACGCCCCTAGTGGACGCGGCGACAATTGTGTCCTTTCGGCAAGCGCGCGTATCCCCGACGGGGCGGGGGCTGTCATGGGCATGGCGGCGTGCGGATAGTGTGGGATAGCCTGAGTCCCCTGGTGCTTCGGACGCCCCGAGGCTCGTGAGCGCGCGGCGCAAGCTGC
>JACQWW010000151.1 GCA_016209025.1 Elusimicrobiota bacterium
TAATACTTGCCCGAGCGGTTGGCCGGGCTGCCGTGGCTGAGATGGCCGCCGTGGATCAGCGACATGCCCATCACCGTATCGCCCGGGTTGACCAGCGCGTTATACACCGCGTTGTTCGCGGGCGCGCCCGAGAGCGCCCTGGGCCGCACCGTCTCCTCTTATCAGAACTGGATACGAATTGCCGGCGGCATCCTGATGATGGTTTTCGGTATTCATCTAACCGGCCTTTTAAGCATCATTCCTCTATACCGCGAGCTTCGCTTTAAATTCGAGCCTAAAAAAACAGGCCTGGCCGCAGCCTTTCTAATGGGCATTGTCTTTGCGGTTGGATGGACGCCTTGCGTCGGGCCGATTCTGGCCGCCATTCTTATTTATTCGGCTTCGGAAGCGACCGTGGGCAAGGGGATAGTCATGCTGGCATGTTATTCAGCCGGCATCGGAACGCCGTTTTTGATGGCCAGCGGCTTCTTGCCGCAATTTCAAAAATTCATAAAGAAAATCAAACCGCATCTGCAGGAAATCGAAATCGGCTCAGGCATCTTGATTATCCTGCTGGGAGTTTTGTTAATTACTAATCGGCTGGGATTTCTGACAAGCCTTTTATGAAACACGACTCATTTTTTATAGAACGTGCCATTGAATTGGCGCGCAAGGGATTTCCTCGTGCCACACCAAATCCTTTGGTCGGCTGTGTTCTGGCTAAAAATGGAAAAGCCGTGGCTGAAGGTTTTCATAAAACATTCGGCGGCCATCACGCGGAAATCGTCGCCCTTCGCAAAGCAGGCAAAGAGGCTCGCGGGGCAACGGCCTTTATTAATCTCGAACCCTGTTCTTATTGGGGCAAAACCCCGCCATGTGTCAGCGCTTTAATCAAAGCCGGCATACGTTCGGTTGTCGCGGCCATGCCTGATCCGAATCCAAAGGTCCGGGGACGAGGTTTGAAATCCCTGCAAAAAGCCGGCATTTCCGTACGGGTGGGGGTTTTGAAAGAAAAAGCCTTGGAACTTAATTTGCCTTTTTGGACACAGATGACCAAAAACCGGCCTTACATCGTTTTAAAAACAGCCATGACCTTGGATGGAAAAACCACCGATTATCAGGACAAGTCGCAATGGATAACCAGCCGGCAAAGCCGGAAAATCCTTTGGAAAACCCGAAGTCTTTTTGATGCTGTTTTAGTCGGTATTAAAACCGTCCATAAAGACAATCCTGAGCTTACCAGCCACGGCTATGGCCGAAATCCGGCCAGGGTCGTTCTTGATCCCCGGCTGACGATAAATCCCAATGCCCGCATTTTAAATACCAAGGCGGCAAGAACCATTGTCGTCACCAGCGCCAAAAACGACAAAAAATTTGAAGCGCTCTCGAGAAAAGACGTTGAAATCCTCACAGTCGGCGCCACGGGCGCATCTTTTGATTTAAAGGAAATCATGCGCCTGCTTTCTATAAAAAGCATTCAAACCCTGCTGGTGGAAGGCGGCTCGGTCACCCACGGCCATTTTGTCCAAAACAGCCTGGCTGATGCAATTTTATGGTTCATTGCGCCGAAAATCCTGGGGGGCGCAGCCGCAAAATCGCCTGTCGAGGGCAAAGGCTTGGCGCTAAATAACGCGCTTGCTGTCAAAAATATCACGCTGCTCAATCAGAACCCCGAACAACTATTTTCCCTCCCCCTCGATGGCGGCCAGGGACTCCGGCCCTATCTCCGCCCTCGGAGCTCTGCGGAGCGGGGGGGAGGGCAGGGTGGGGGTGATATAATCTTGCGTGGCTCATTGCGGGAAGACGGCTTGAAATGGCCGCTTTTAGAAATATAGATGATTGAATTTTTTCTTCTTGCTTTCACCTCTCTTTTTGCCATCATCAATCCGGTTTCAGCCATTCCCGCCTTTTTAGCCATGACCACCACCGACACCAAAGAATCGAGGCTCCGCATGGCCAAAGTCGCCTGCCTGACTTGCCTGCTTGTTTTGGCCGGTTTTGCCTTTTTGGGCCGCTTTATTTTCAAAATTTTCGGCATTTCCATGCCTGCCTTTCAGATCGCCGGGGGAATCGTGCTTCTTTTGGTTGCGTTAGATATGTTAAAAGCCAAACGATCCCCTGTCCATGAAACCAGGGAAGAAAAGCTCGAAGGAATCGAAAAAACAGACATAGCCATTACGCCGCTGGCCATTCCCATGCTTTCCGGTCCCGGCGCCATCTCGACGGCCACGGTGCTGAGCAACCAAGCCGTAACCTTGGAACGTCAAATCATCTTAATTATTTCGATTGTCATGGTCAGCCTTGCCAGTTACGGGGTTTTGCATATCGGCGCAACCGGCGCCAAATGGCTAAACCGCATCGCCATGAACATTATGACCAGGCTTATGGGACTTCTTTTGGCTGCCACAGCCGTGCAATTTATCGGCACAGCCCTGCCGCAACTTTTCCGCCATTAGGTAGAATGGAAGGGCAATAGGGTCAGGTCTTCATTTGTCATTTGTTGGCAAGAACTAAATGGCGGCCACAGTTTGTTGTAACAAATGACAAATGAAGACCTGACCCTATTGCCACTACTATGTTCCAAGGAATCGTAGAACAAAAAGGCAGAATCGTTAAAAAGGCCGGACGCACCGTTGTGGTTGCCCCCAAAAAGCCATGGAAGGCGAAAAGGGGGGAAAGCGTGGCGATTGACGGGGTTTGCCTTACGGTCACTAAATCCATCGGCCCAAAACTTTCCTTTGACCTAGGAACTGCAACGTTGGAAATCACCTCGCTGGGAAAACTAAGCGAAGGTTCCAGGGTGACGGTCCATAAAGGCAGTATCGCCATAGACGGCATCAGCCTGACCATCAACCGCGTCCGGCGCAAGCCCAAATCCTATATCGTCAGCTTTTGCATTATCCCCGAAACCACCAAACGCACCACCCTGGGCATCAAAGGCCCAGGCGACTGGGTCAACATCGAAACCGACTACTTCGCCCGTTTAATCACCACGAAGCGCACCTGATGGGGTCAGGTCTTCATTTGTCATTTAATCAGCCATAATTTAGCCAATCATCCAATGGGGTCAGGTCTTCATTTGTCATTTGTTTCCAAATAACGTAAAATAATCTCATAATGGCTCGTCCCCTCCGCATTGAATTTCCAGGTGCCTGGTATCATGTGATAAACAGGGGCCGCAATCATGACAATGTTTTTCTGGAACCAGGAGACTATGATAATTTCTTAAGCCTGCTTAGTGAATGCCGGGCATTATGGACCATAGAATGCCATGCCTATTGCCTGATGCCGAATCATTATCATCTTCTGGTTCACACGCCGGCAGGAAATCTTTCCCGGGCGATTCGCCACCTAAATGGAGTCTACGCCCAACGTTTCAATAAACTTCGCTCAAAAGACGGATCTCTTTTTTGCGGGCGATACAAAGCCATTCTAATTGACGGGGACAGTTATCTTCTTCAAGCTGTCCGGTATATCCACCTGAACCCGGTGCAATCGAAACTGATTAAATTCCCGGAAGACTATCGCTGGAGTAGTTACCGTTTTTATTGCAGTTGCGGCGCGGCGCCGTCATATTTATTAAAAAGTCAAATTTTGAATCTTTACGGCTCTGACAACGAAAAAGCGGCGGAGGAAATCCGCAAATTTACCGAAGCCGGCCTTGATGAAGAAACAAAACTTTTTTACACGCAAAAAAAGATCCCGCCTGTCCGGGCAAGCGGGACATTTAAGGAATGGATAAAAAATAAAAGACTTCCGGAACAAAAACCGATAAGAGAAGTTCCGCAAAGCAAGTCCCTACTTAAGCCGCCCAGTCTTGAAACAATCGTAAGCTGGGCGAGTCAAGCTTATGAAATTCCTGTTGAATCCATAAAAAGACAAAAAAGAGGATCTTTTAATGAAGCCCGCGATTGCGCTATTTATCTTAGCCGCCAGCTCGGCGGATATTCGGAAGGGGAGATTGGAAGATTCTTCGGCGGCATCGGTTACACGGCCGTCAGCAATATCTGCGATAAAATTGAAAAGCTTTCTAAAGAAAATACGGCTGTTAGACAGCGTGTCAGTCAACTTGATGATGTTATTAGGGAAAAAAACTCGCTAAAAAACGACAAAGAAGGCCAACAAATGACAAATGAAGACCTGACCCCATTGAGGATCGGCCAATATTAAGGAGGAACAAATGACAAATGAAGACCTGACCCCATTCGTTTCGATTGAAGAGGCTTTGGAAGATTTGCGTTGCGGAAAAATCATAATCGTAGTTGACGATCCTGACCGGGAAAATGAGGGCGACTTGGTGATGGCGGCCCAATGCGTCACGCCGGAAACCATCAATTTCATGATAACCCATGCCAAAGGACTGCTATGCGTGCCGGTTGCCGGCGAACGCCTGGATCAACTCAAAATCGGCCCCATGTGCCCCCCGACAGGCTCATGCAAGGATACGGCTTTCACCGTCAGCGTGGACGGCATTCACGGCGTTGACACCGGGATTTCAGCGCTGGACCGGGCAACGACCATAAAGCAATTGATTGATCCGAAAATGAAGCCGGAGGATTTCCGCCGGCCGGGACACATATTTCCCCTGCGCTGCCGCGAAGGCGGCGTTCTGGTCCGGGCGGAAGGCCCAGACGCTGCCGTCGGCGTGCCGGTAGACCTTGAGTCCCTCGAAGACCTCCTGCGCGTAGTGCAGCACGGCGGTCGCCGGATCGAGCGATAACGGCCCGTACGGGACGATGCTTCGAACTCCATCTCTACCGCGATCTTGTCTCGCGCGCCGAACATATGGCCCTAACCATCGGCCCGGTGGCTCAACAGGAAAACGTTCTGGTGCGCGTCCATTCATCCTGCATCACCGGAGAAGCCCTGCAATCCATCAGATGCGATTGCGGCGCCCAGCTTGAGCGGGCCATGGAAATGATCGCCGAGAAAGGCGCCGGGGTGCTGCTTTATCTCAATCAAGAAGGACGAGGCATAGGTCTCGCCAACAAAATCAAGGCCTATGCCCTCCAAGACCAGGGTTTAGATACGGTCGAGGCCAACGAAGCCCTCGGCTTTAAAGCCGACCTAAGGGAATACGGCATCGGGGCCCAAATTTTAAAGGACCTCGGCCTTTCCTCAATCAAAATAATCACCAACAACCCCCGCAAGATCATCGGCATCGAGGGTCACGGCCTTAAAATCACTTCACGGGTGTCCATCCAAGTCCACCCTTCTCTTAACAGCGACTACGTGCGCCGTTACCTGAAAGTAAAAAAAGAAAAACTCGGCCACATGATTGATCTGGAGGCCCTGGCGGCATGCGCCTCGCCATCATTGTCTCAACCTTCAACAAAAAAATAACCGGCCGGCTGCTTAATTCCGCCATAACAGCCGTTAAAAAACACAAGGGGGCCGTTGTCGGTCATATCGTGCACGTTCCAGGCTCGTTTGAACTGCCTATGGCCGCAAAAATGCTGACCGCGAGCCGCCCTAAACCCGACGCAATAATATGTTTAGGCGTCATCATCCAAGGCGAAACCGATCAAAATACCTACATCGCCAACGCCTGCGCCCTGGGAATCCAAAAAGCGCAATTAGACACCGGCATCCCCATAGGTTTCGGCATTATCTCGGCTGATTCGGAAAAACTCGCCCTGGCCAGAACAAAAGGCGAACTCGACCGCGGCCGCGAAGCAGCCGAGGCCGCCATGGCCATGGCCGAACTGAAAAAAAAGCTGATAAGTTGATAAGAAATAACAAAATCAAAGCAATGGGGTCAGGTCTTCATTTGTCACTTGTTA
>JACQWW010000152.1 GCA_016209025.1 Elusimicrobiota bacterium
CGACGGTAGTCCCGTGAACGGTATTCTACGGTCGGCTTGGGCAGATCTTCGAGCCTCAGAATATGGGGCCGGATATGGCCTTGGTCTGCGTACATGGTTTCTCCCTCCTGGCGCCTGGGGGCGCAAGAGGGATTTTACTGTAAAAAGGTCAATCATTTCCCGACTTTTATGCTACAGTCTCATTTTTCGCGCCATTTTGGCGTGATAGGCTTCTGTGAAGGGGTCAACGCGCAGGGTCATGTTCCCTTAAGCCTCAAAAATGCCTAAATCAAAAGCCCATAAATACTTCGGTAAATTCCAGGGCTGGACCAGACACAACGGAACCATCAACGCGGAAAGAACCCGCGCCGCCGAAGAATTTTTCATCAATCCCGCCAAAATCCCGAAGGAATCCGTCGTGCTGGTCTCGAATCTCTGCGAAGACTGGTTTCTTTTTGACCGCAGGCTCACCCATTCCAACAAGACCCCGCTTGAATTATTTATTGACACCCAACAGCGAAAACTTCCGGCAAAGGATTTGGCGATCTACCGGCGGTTCCTGGAAACCCATTGCTTCGGCATCTTTCGGGCTGAAGACTTTCAATACGGCGAGTGGCTTGACCTTAAGGCCATGCCTGACGGCAAAATTCACCGGGTTTTTGACCAGACCGGCTCAAGCAATATTGAAAAGGGCGCTTATCTCATCGCCCGGCTCATCTCTTTCGAGGATCATTGGGCCACGTCGAGTTTTGTCGCCAGTATTCCCGAAGAATCCCGATACATCCTGGACCGGGGTTTTGGAGAAAAGACAAAAGGCTTGGATGCATACGCCCTGCGGCCTCGCGATGTCCTGTCCTTTTTTATGCCGAAAATCAACTGGGAAGAAGAGGGTCTGCCCGCGGTTAAAGCCAAGATGGCCTCGATTCTGGAGCGCTGTCATACCGGCATCACTGTTTCCGAAATAGAAAAAGAATGCCGAAAGGCTCATCAAAATCGCGAAAGCGAGGCGCCGATTTTCGAGAAAATTATTGCCCAGGCCCCTTCCCATGCCCAGATGCGCGAGGCCATGGACGTTCTCAGAGTCTTCTGGAACCTGACCCTTCCCCAATTTACGCCTTCTCTTGATAAAAGAACGCTCAACAAAGGTCCCAAGGAGATGATGCTGGTTAGGGACATGGAAATGGTTGTTGCCGCGAAACTTAACGAAAAAGACTGGACCGATGAAAAACAAGGTCTTGAAGCCAGCAAAGCCATCACCCTGTCCTGGCTTGACGCGCCGCAAAAGGAACTGGCCGGCAAAACACCCAAAGAGGTCATCTTGGAAGAACGCGAGGCGCTCGGCAACCCTCAAAAAGAAGTCGGATATTTGATTGCCCCCAGCCGCATTCCAATAGCGGCGCAGGCCGCCGAAGGCGAAAGGCTGGCCAATCTGGGCCGCAAGCAGTTGGCCGGACGTGAGCCGAATAAGGCGCTGGAAACCTATCTTAAGGCTTATAAACTCTTAAAAGCCGAGCGCCAGGTGTCTTTTAGAATCCTCGGCAATATCGCCACCTGCCACGCCATGCTGGGGGACAGGGAAAAAGCCGCCGAATATCTGCGCGCCGCCCTCATGGTCAACCCGGACTACCGGGTTGCCCGCGATAATCTTCACATTTTGGAATCCATGACGCCGGATGAATTCCAGCGCCTGCACCGCGAAGGATTTTTTAACAAACAAAATCTCATTACGGAAAAGTAAATGAAAACCGACGCCTACGCTAAAAAACCATCTCCATTTTCTCTTCTGAACAAGAGAATCCCATGCGCGGACTCTCTGCCAAAAAAACCAAAATTCTGAGAAATGCTTCCAAATATTAAGGCAAAATCTAATGGGTTGTCAAAAATAAATTCATGGCGCGTAAATTAAAAAAATTGACTGCATCACAACGTTCTCTGAACTTTACCGCGCTGGTGGAGGCGATCCGGCAGGTGCATCAACAGAGCGCTGCGGTAGCCCATCGTGCGGTCAATATGGCGCTGACCCTGCGTAACTGGGCAATCGGTGGCTATATTCGTGAGTACGAACAGAATGGTGCGGACCGAGCGCGCTATGGCGCTCGATTGCTCGACAACCTTGCCGAGGTTTTGCAGGAAGGGCTGGATCGGTGCTATACGGGGCACTACCTGGGCCTTTGCCGCCAGCTTTTTGATGTGTATCCGGAGATTCGGAAATCACTGATTTCCAAATTTGCCCCACTGACATTGCCTTGGTTTAGAGCGGCCGGAAGGTCAAATGTGATTCGGAAATCGCCGATTTCCGAAATTAGCCCTGACCCAAACATGCTGGTCGAGCGCCTGTCGTTTACGCACCTGATCGAACTGATCACCATTGGCGACCCTCTTAAGCGGGCGTTCTACGAGATCGAGTGGCCAAAGGGGTCGGATTTCACTTGACACTTTTAATCATTGTGCCAAGCCATCTTCATCTCCTTTTTGCTCAACGGCCTTCTCCAATTTGCTTGCCGACGATAAAGTCAAAAAAGCGTTTTTGGGAGCATAAAAAAATTATTTTTAGGCTGCTCGGCGACTATGGCGACGGATTAAGGGGGTCGGGATGAAAATCTATCAAGACATAACCAAGACCATAGGGAATACGCCGCTCGTCTATCTCAACAGGCTGGCAAAAGAGACTGGGGCGATTGTTTGCGCCAAGCTGGAATTTTTCAATCCACTTGCAAGCGTCAAAGACAGGATAGGCGTCTCAATGATTGATGCCGCGGAGAAGGCCGGGTTAATAAAAGAAAATACGGTCATTATCGAACCGACGAGCGGAAATACCGGCATTGCCCTTGCCTTTGTTTGCGCTGCCAGAGGTTACAAACTTCTTCTTACCATGCCGGATACCATGAGCATAGAAAGGCGGCAACTACTTGCAGCCTTTGGAGCCGAACTGGTTCTTACTCCTGGTTCTGAGGGAATGACGGGCGCGGTCCGCAAGGCGGAGAATCTTGTAAAGGAAATCCCAGGCTCTTTTATGCCGCAGCAGTTTAAGAACCCCGCCAATCCGGAGATTCACCGAAGGACTACCGCTGAGGAGATTTGGAACGATACCGACGGCAAGGTGGATATCCTGGTTTCCGGCGTCGGGACCGGCGGAACCATAACCGGCGTCTCCGAGGTTATCAAAACAAGAAAGCGGGAATTCAAAGCCATAGCGGTGGAACCGGCGGATTCACCCGTGCTTTCCGGCGGCAAACCCGGCCCCCACAAGATTCAAGGGATCGGGGCCGGATTTGTGCCGGATATTTTACGTTTGGACCTGATAGATGAAATCATCCAGGCGACCAATGAAAATGCAGGGATATTGGCGCGGCGTCTTGCCAAAGAAGAAGGTCTTCTGGTGGGAATATCTTCCGGCGCAGCGACTTGGGCGGCCCTGGAGGTCGCCAAGCGGCCGGAAAACAAAGGCAAGTTCATTGTTGTTGTTCTTCCTGATACGGGAGAAAGATATCTTAGTACCTGGCTTTTTCAGGGCCAATAAGATGTGGTTCTCTGGATGTTTTAAGACGGTCAAGCGCGACATTGACGCCATCTTCGCCAACGACCCCGCCGCGACGAACCTGTTTGAGGTGCTGCTCTGCTATCCCGGGCTTCACGCGATTTGGATTCACCGGCTGTCCCACCGTTTCTACAAGTGGAGGCGGGTCACCCTGGCCCGGATCATCTCTCATATCGGCCGCTTCTTGACCGGCATCGAGATTCATCCGGGCGCCTCCCTGGCTTGCGGCGTGGTGATTGACCATGGCATGGGCATAGTGATCGGCGAGACCGCCGAAGTGGGCGAGGGCTGTCTGCTCTACCAGGGGGTCACCTTAGGCGGCACCACGCTGTCTAAAGGCAAGCGCCACCCCACCTTGGGCAGAAATGTCGTGGTGGGAACAGGCGCGGCCATCCTTGGCGCGGTCAGGATTGGGGATGGGTCCAGGATTGGCGCGGGTTCGGTCGTGTTCCATGATGTGCCGCCGGGCGCGATCGTGGTGGGCGTGCCGGGCAGGGTGAAGGAGGAGGCAGGCAGGAAGATCGGCCCGCTGGAACATGCTGATCTGCCCGACCCCCAGGCCGAACTAATTCGCGATTTGGCCGTCAAGCAGCGCGATTTAGAGGACCGGCTTCGCGCTCTTGAGAACAAAGTCAGACCCTCCGGCCATGCGCCTTGAACGCTCTATTTTTTGTAATCCTTGCGATTAGCGGCTTTGCCGTAATTTTTGGATAGTTTCTCAACGGCATTAACAACTTGAGAGAAAAACGTATTAAAATAAAAGCCGAAGCTTTGCAAAATCGGGGGAACAAAATCAGGGGACACAATACTTATTTCCCCCCGATTTCCCAGGGAATTGCGGATGGCCGAACTAAAGGAAGGGGTGGACGTTCTGCTTGAGAAATCAGGACAGCGGAAAGAAATTTTATTTACTCGCTATGAGGTATTTATTTCAAAAATGGTTGAAAGAGAAATAGAGGATACAAAAGACGAGACGAGGCGAAACGATCTATTGGAACTGGTAAAAGGAATAGAAAGTTTACAAATGACTTCCGACGCAGAGGAGTTGGCGGGAATATACATAGAAAATGAAATAATCCCGGCAGACTACTATGAAGACGCTGTTCATTTATCGATAGCTACGGTAAATGAAATAAGGACTTTGGTGAGCTGGAATTTTAATCATCTTGTAAATCATGAGACAAAGAAGAATGTAAAAGCAATAAATCTATTGCATGGATATCGCGAGATAGAGATAGAAAGTCCGTTGGAAATGGGGGGAGGAGAGTATGCCTAAGTCTAATATAAAGGGAGCGGCAAGAGTTAATCCGGCGGAAGAATTTAAGAATGATGCAATGATGAGAGAGCTGCATGAAGGAAAGAAAAAAAGATACGAGATATTAAGGAACATGTCGGAAAAAGAAAGGATAGATTACATAAATAAAACACAAGGCAAAGAGTAGGGGATGATTTTGGGAAGAACTTTAAGAAAGGGGAAGTCTGGGCGTAAGCCAAAGCTTGCTGTGGCGGTGAAATAAATATTGTGCCCCCCGATTTCTATTTTTTGTAATCCTTGCGATTAGCGGCTTTGCCGCCGATTATGATGGCCCGCGAGAGCATGTCGTGCACACCGCCGACCTCGATGTCTTCTTTGTAGTGCTCCATTAACTGGGTCAGCTGGCGTTTGCAATTTGAGCAGGCTGCAGCCACGTATTTGGCCCCGGTCTCCCTGATTTGCTCGAGCTTCTTGACTCCGCTGACGGTCATGCGGAACTCGCGCAAATCATCCATGGCGGAAAGGCCCGCCCCCCCGCCGCAGCACCAGTTCTCGGCGCGGTTGGGATACATTTCCCGGAAATCCGCGCAGGAGGCCGCCATGATCTCGCGCGGTTCCTCTGTGATGCCGCACGATCTGGCAAAGTTGCACGGATCATGATAAGTGACCGGCTGGGGATTTTTGCTTTTGTCAAATTTAAGCCGGCCGCGCCGGATATGATCCGCGGTCCACTGCATGCAATTGGTGATTTCAAAAGGCAGTTGGCCCCACCACTTGGCTTTTTCCATCATCATCTTCATGACGCGGTGCGCGTGGCCGCATTCGCCCATAAGCAGGGTTTTGACGCCCAGGCGCTTGGCCTCATCCACGTAGCGCTTGTTTTCATTTTTCATGTCGGTGTCGTTGCCGGTAAAAAGCCCGTAGTTCGCCCCGTCAAAGCAGGTCGAGCTCATGGTCCATTGATCGGTCATTGCCAGCACGTGAAATATTTTGGCGATTCCCATGGTGGCTTCCGGATTGACTAGAACATCGCCCGAAGGGGGCACGTAAAAATATTCGGCCCCTTTTTTGTCAATGGGAATGTCAATTTTGGTTCCATGCTCCTCGGCCATTTCCTCTTTGAGAAAATTTATGGCTTCCTTGAAGGCTTCCGGGCTGGCATTGTCGGTATTGCCTGTTTTCAAAGAGATGTCAACGACTCTCTTCATGGTGGCGGGGGTCAGGCCCAGCTTGTCAATAATGGCCCTTCCCTTGCGGGTGATGACGGAATTGTCAATGCCGAAAGGGCAAAACGTGGCGCACCGGCGGCAGCCGGTGCACTCATAAAATTCGGCCACCCACTCTTTAATGTCCGCCGCATCAAAATCTTCGGCCCCGGCCAATGATCCGAAAGCCTTGCCTAGGGCGGTGCAGTATTTTTTATAGATGCGCCGTATCCGGTCCGACCGCAGGACCGGATTGTAGCGTTTGTCGCTTTTGCCGTAGTAGACCGGGCAAACCGCGGCGCAGGTGCCGCACTTGGCGCACATTTCCATATACATGGTCAGGGCCCGCGGGCCGGCCTTGATGGCTTTGACAGCCTCGACCACCGTTTCTTTCACTTTTTCCGGCGCCAACGGCGCTTCTTTGGCCGCAGCTTTTGCTTTTTCCATTGTTTCCACCATTTAAATATCCTCCTGAAATTTTAGAATCAACTCTTGCGGATAAGCTGATGGGTAAAAAATATCCCGCCGAGATGCAGAATTTTGCTGAAAGGGATGGTCATCATCAGCAGCCAGGCCAGGCTAATATGCACAAGAAAAGAGCTGTTACGCAGGATCGTCTCATCGGTTCCGGCGCCGAAGACCGCCAGGCCCGCAAAATATTTCCTGGTTTCCGCCAGGTTGATGTGCTCGGAGCCGAAACGCATCAGGTTGCCGGTAACGAGGATGGCTCCGATTAAAAACAAGGCGAAATAATCGCCGAAGCCGGTGATCTCATTGACGCGTGGGCTGACTAAGCGCCGAACCAAAAGAACCAAGGCCGCGGCGAGAATGACCACCCCGGCCGCGCCCCCGGCATTCATAGACATGGCATCAATAGCTTGATCGCTCATGCCCATTGCCTTTAAAATCACATCCGCGTTAAAGAAGACCCGGAAATGCCCGATGAAAATTAAAGCCAGGGCCGCGTGAAACACCCAGGCGAAAAACCATAAGGCCCGGTCTCCTTGAAACAGGCTTTTAAAAAACAAAGCCTCTTTAATCGTGTTGAGAGTATTGGCCTGCTCGTTCGGCGGGGTAGGAAAAAGAGTGATGGCCGGAGAGGCCAGCTTTCTCCAGGTTTGAATCCGCCAGATCATGCCGGCAATAAAAATTGCGATTGCCGCATACGGAAGAATTATTCCCACGAAAAGTTTAATGATTTCCATCGTCGTTTCTCCTTTAATTCCGCGAGCCCTAAGCGCACCCCGGGGGCCGGGGCAAACCTGCCAGTCTATAGCCGCCCTTGACCACTCCGCAGGGAAACAGATCGCAGATTTTTGCCAGGCTCAAGCCGGTGGCCTTGCTGATTTTGATCACAGCCGGGCCCGCCTGGTATGTTTTGTAGTAGTCCTTGATGAATTCAATGACCTTCCAGTGATCGTCAGTCAAAGGGCCGATATTGTTGTCCGCGGCCAACTGCTGGGCCAGGCCGCGGTTCCAGGCGCTGATTTCTTTTAAAAAACCGTCTTCGTTAAAATTGGCTGCCGGCTGATTTTCCATGCTCATTGAAAGTGTTTAGTTCTTCCCGTCATTGCGAGCGCAGCGAAGCAATCTCAAGTCCATGGTGCGTTAGGGGGATGGGGTCAGGTCTTCATTTGTCACTTGTTACAACAAACTATGGCCGCCATTTAGTTCCTGCCAACAAGTGACAAATGAAGACCTGACCCCATCCCTTTCCAAATCACGCTTGTCAATGCGGTGATGCCCTCCCATAGTGCGCCCGGCATTTAATTTGCCGTTTTTTATCCATTTGCGGATAGTATCCGGCTGAACCCCGTAAAATTTTGCTGCCTGGCCTGTTGTCAACAATTGATTCATTTTTGCACTTAAACAAACCAAATATGGAATGTTTTATTGATTGACACTTACAATATAGTATTTATAGAACATTTTATCTATTACTAAGAAATAAAGCAATAAAAAGAAATGGCAAAGCAGGGATAGCAACATCCCCTAATCTCAAATTCCGCACTTGGGGAAACATTGCATTGGGAAAAGTCCCGAACAAAAAAGTGCGGAATTTCCGATCCTATCGGTGGGAGATTGCTCCGTTCTGCGGAGTAGTCTCCCAGGGTAATCCGGCGCGAGGCCCCCCGAGCTCTCGCGAGGGAGATTCCGCAACTGCGGAATCTGGGCTAATCGTCTAATCTGAAAAATTTAGTTGCGTCGTCGCACCGGCGAAAGCCGGTGTCCAGATTCCGGCGAGGCCTGGATTCCGGCTTCCGCCGGAATGACGGAACAAAAAATAGAGCCAGCGTGGACGACAAACTTTATTCAACTGAATTTTTCAGGCTAATTTTTTAAACGGGCGGGCTTAGTTATACAAGGGAAAAAAGACGTTCAATATTCCGTCAAGCATGAGCCAAATTATTTATATTATTGTCTTGAGCCGGCGTCGCAAGAGGCGCGAAGGAAGGATTATCCATGGCCATAAAAACGGGCGGGTGTTTAAAAAAACATTTCATCGAATGTCCGATCGGCAAGCTTGATTTTTTCGCCGGCATCAGCGCCGACGAATTGAAAGAGTTCTGCCGCTATTGCATCCCCAACGCCTATGCCAAGCGCAACGCGCTTTTTTACGCGGGCAACAATCCCCTGGGCCTTTATTTTTTGTGCCTGGGCCGGGTAAATATCTGGAGAGCCGGCTCGCTCGGCAGGCGCCAGGTCGTGCGCGTGGCCAAGGCGCCGGACATTATAGGTTACCGCGCCTTTTTTTCTCAAGAGCCTTATTCGGCCACGGGCGAAGTCGTGGTTGAGTCGCATATTTGTTTTTTGGAAAGAGCCGCCTTTGAACGCACCTTCGGCAGCAGCATTGGTTTTTTCCGGTGGCTGACAAAATACATGGCCGAGAAATTAAGGGAAGCCGAGGAGAAAGAGCTTAAATTTATCCTCAATACGGTTGAGGAAAGATTGGCTGATTTTTTGCTTTCTGCCGGCCGTGGCGAGGCGCGCCGGGTGGCGGTTTTGCCCCAGTTCCGCCACGAATTGGCGGCTGAAATCGGAACTTCGCCGGAAACCGTTTCCAGGATTCTTGCTAGTTTCGCCGAGCGGAATTTAATTAAAATTTTGGCTAAAAAACAGATCGTCCTTCTTGATCCCATCCGATTAGAGCGCATCGCCCGGCGCTAAATTTTTCCAAGCCCTTCTAAATTCTTGATAGGCATCACATATTTGAGTGATGAAAGTCAATGACCAAGGTCAGGGTTTTTTGTCTAATATCAGCGCATAGATAAGACTCTAATTAAAAGTAGAACTTCCCCAAAGGGGTAAGTTCTGAAGTCTGAAGCGCGAAGTCTGAAGTCTGAAAAGGGAATAACCTGTTTTTTTCATACTTCAAGCTTCAGACTTAAGACTTCAGAAATTCCTTCGGGGAATTTCTGAATTAAAAGAGGTGGCATCTTTAATGGCAGTCGAACCGGTTAAAATCAAACGCGGTTTCCAGGAAACCGAAAGCCTTAAAATGCTCAAGGAAAGCGCGGTAAACGTGAATCTTTGCTATCAATGCCGCAAGTGTTCCTCAGGCTGTCCGGTGGCTGATTTAACGGCCAGGGACTCGGTCTCTGACCGCACCAGCGCAGGTCCTTTGGACGAAAAAACTGGTGCTGGCCCAGACTCCGTCCCCGAAGCGCTGCGAAGCGGGATGGCCAGGGACTCTGTCCCTAACTCCGTCCCCGAAGCGCTGCGAAGCGGGATGGATTTGACCCCGATTCAGATTATCCGGGCCGTGCGCCTGGGACTTGAGGACTTGGCCCTCAATTCCAAAACCATCTGGCTTTGCACTGGGTGCGAAACCTGCGCCACCCGCTGTCCCCAGGATATTGACATTGCCAAGGTTAACTCGATTCTGAGAATCATGGCCTATAAAAGAGGCATCAAGCCGAAACTGCCCAACGTGGCGGCGTTTGACCGGCAATTCATGGCCAACATGAAATTTTTCGGCCGGGTTTATGAAATGGGGCTGGTCAATCAATTGAAACTGGCCACAAGAAATTTCATGCAGGACATGGATTTGGCCGGCCCCATGATCTTCAAGGGAAAGATCGGATTTTTTCCGAACTTTTCAGGATTTTTAACAATGAAAAAATTTTTAAGCCGCTTTAAAAAGGCGAGGGCGGGTAAGAACTAATGCCCGAAGCTATTGCCTATTATCCAGGCTGTTCCCTTCATTCCACGGCCAAGGAATATGACGAGTCTTTGCGGGCTGTTTTCACCAAACTGGGCGTTGAGCTCAAAGAGCCGGAAGGCTGGATTTGCTGCGGCGCCTCCTCAGCTCATTCGGTGGACGAGCTTTTGGCCGCGGCTCTGCCGGCGCAAAACCTGCAATTGATCGAGGACATGGGCGCCAAAGAAGTGGCTATTCCCTGCGCCGCTTGTTTCCTGAGATTTAAAACATCGGTTTATGACATGAAACAATCAAAACACCTTGAGGGCAAGGTGGCTGAAACGATCGGCAAAAAATACGGCGATACCGTAACTATTCGCCATCCTGTCGAAATTCTTGAAAAAATGTTTGCCAACGGGGCGAAAAATCAAATTAAAAAAGATTTAGGAAAAATAAAGCTGGCCTGCTATTACGGCTGTATGCTGACCAGACCGCCTAAAGTGACGCAGTTTGATGATTGCGAAGACCCGCAAACAATGGACCGCCTTTTAAAGCAACTGGGCGCGGAGACCTTGGTTTGGTCTTATAAGACGGACTGCTGCGGCGCTTCTCTGGCTTTAAGCGAACCGGACGTGGTGGTCAAGCTTTCCCGCGATATTCTGGCTGATGCCAGGGCTTGCGGGGCTGAGGCGATTGTCACGGCCTGCCAGCTTTGCCAGGCCAATTTGGATACCAGACAGGGGCAAATCGCTAAAAAATTTAATGAAAATTTTAATCTCCCGATTTTGTATTTCAGCCAGCTGGTGGGTTTGGCCCTGGGCCTTGAACCGGGCAAATTAGGTTTTGACAAACATCTGGTTGATCCCAAACCTTTGCTTCGCAAATATGGATTGCTTTTATGAGTTCTAGTAATGGAAAAAATAAAGCCGTAGGAGCGGCTCTCGTGGTGGGCGGCGGGGTGGGCGGCATGCAAGCCGCCCTAGACCTGGCTGACTGCGGGGTCATGGTTTATTTGATCGAGGACAAGCCCTCGATCGGCGGGGTCATGGCCCAGCTCGACAAGACTTTTCCCACCAATGACTGCTCCATGTGCATGCTCGCCCCAAGGCTCGTTGAGGTGGGCCGCAATCCCAATATAAAGGTCATCACCTACGCCCAGGTGGAAAAGCTCGAAGGCGAAGCAGGCAATTTTAAAGCCGTGGTCCGCAAAAGAGCCCGCTTTATTGACGAGACTATTTGCGTGGGCTGCGGCGATTGCTGGTCAAAATGTCCGGTGCGAAAACCCATTCCTTCGGAATTCGACGCCGGGCTTTCCTTGCGCCGGGCCGTGTACCGGCCATACCCCCAGGCTATTCCCAATATCGCCACTATTGATAAAGAAAACTGCATCTTTTTCCAGACCGGCAGTCCCGTGCCAGGCACGGGCAGTCCTGTTAGCAAACAGGGAAAATGCAAGGCTTGTGAAAAACTCTGCAAAGCCAAGGCCGTCAATTTCGAGCAGAAAGACGAACTCATCACCCTGGAAGTGGGGGGCGTGGTCCTGGCCACCGGCTACGATGTCTTTGACGCCAACAAAGCCAAAGAGCTTGGGTACGGCCGATTCCCCAATGTCGTGACCAGCCTTGAGTTTGAAAGAATTTTAAGCGCTTCAGGACCATTTTTAGGTAAGGTCCTGCGGCCATCCGACAAAAATCATCCCAAGAAAGTGGCTTTCATCCAGTGCGTAGGCTCGCGCGACAGCGAACATAATTATTGTTCCTCTGTCTGCTGTATGTACGCCACCAAAGAAGCCATCCTGGCCAAAGAGCATGAGCCGGGCCTGGAATGCACGATTTTTTACATTGATCTGAGAGCCTTTGGCAAAGGTTTCGACGCGTATTATGAACGCGCCAAACAAGCGGGTATCCGCTATGTCAGGGCCAGGCCCTCCTCGATCAAGCAGATTCCTGATACCAAAAACCTGAAAATCCGCTATTTCAGCGAAGAGGGCCGCGTGGCTGTCGAAGAATTCGACATGGCGGTTCTTTCCGTGGGCCTTGGGCCGCACCGCCTGAGCGATCAAGTGAAAAAAGTCTTTGGCGTCAAATCCAATGAGCATGGGTTCTGCCTGACCACCGACTCAGCGCCCGTGGAATCGAGCCGGGAAGGAGTTTTTGTCTGCGGCCCTTTTACCGAGCCTAAAG
>JACQWW010000153.1 GCA_016209025.1 Elusimicrobiota bacterium
ATAAGCTCCTGCTCGGTCTTGGCCGCCTTGCCGTTGGCGAATATTTCTAGAGCCGTCTTAACGAGCTGGCTTTTCCATTTGGCCACTTGCCCCGGGTGGGTGCCGTAGAAGGACGCTATTTCATTTGTCGTCTGCTCCCCTCTGATGGCGGCCAAGGCCGCCTTGGCTTTTACCTGCGCTCCGTAATGATTTTTTTGTTTTTTCGTTCCGAGATTTACTTTCACGTTTCCTCCATTTTTATAGGGACGGATAACGCAGAAATCATACCTTAGAGAGCTGTCCAGTTTTTGGGGGCCACTATATGACTACTTCCGGCCCTTTTAACGCGGCCATAAAAGAAATGAACGACACCATGGACCAGATGGAAAAACTCCTGGCCCAAAACTAGCGAGGGCTATTCGTTTTTTTGGCCATCTTGATTCGCCGACCTATAGACGTTCCAGTTCCAACGACAAAACGACGGCGCTTGGCGCTTTTTTTGTATATGATGGAAAAGACGGCTTATTATTGCCGCCGGGAGACAAAAAACAAATGACTAGAACCATCAAATCCGTTTCCTTTATCAGAACCTGCACGGTTATTAGCGAGAATTAAAAACAAAAACTAAACTTTTAAACCTTTGCCAAATTTTCCTTACAAGCTCCGCATAAGGACTCTTTTACTTATTACCTTCCTGGGTCTGGGCGGCTGCTCCAGCGGGAAACTCCAAAAGTACCAGGACGCCCAGGTATTGATGGGCACGCATGTTTCGATCACGGTCTTTTGCAATGGTGCGCCAAAAGCTGCCCGGGCCATGAAGGCGGCATTCGCGCGGATTTCCGAGCTGGAGACCCTTATGAGCAAACAGCGAGAGGACAGCGATCTCGCGCGTTTAAACGCTGCCCCGACCGGCAAGACGAAGGTCGCGCCGGAGACGTTCGCGGTGATACGCAAGGCGGTAGATTTCGGCAAGATTACCCACGGCGCTTTCGACGTCACCGTGGAGCCGCTCCTGACTCTGTGGCGCAAGGCCGAGGCCAAGAACTCCCTGCCTACGCCGGACGCCATGAAGCGCGCGTTAAGCCTGACAGGATTCGATCATATCATCCTCTATCCCGAATCGTCGCAAGTGGGTTTTGCCAAGGCCGGAATGAAGATTGATTTGGGCGGCATCGCCAAAGGTTACATCGTGGGCGAAGCTGTGGCGGCCCTCAAAGCGCAGGGCATCAAACAGGCGCTCGTGGCCGCCGGGGGCGATATGTTCGCGCTGGGCGGCAACCCGGCTAGGACCTCTGGGCCAAACTCCGTCCCCGAAGCACGTCACGCCCCCCAGGGGCTCCAATCGTCCCTGTTCTCCGAACAGGGGCTGCGGAGCGGGGCGGAGCGGGGCGGCTGGCTCATCGGCATACGCAATCCCCTTAAACCGGAAGAGAACCTCCGCTACATCGAAGTGTCCGATAAGGCAGTGGCGACTTCCGGGCACTATATGAGGTTTTATACGGTGCGGGGCAAGAGATATTCCCATATCGTTGATCCCCGGACCGGTTATCCGGCGCGCAATAACGTGGTGAGCGTGACCATTGTCGGTCCCGAAGGGACCGCGGCCGATGCATTAACCAAATCAGCGATCGTGTTGGGCCCTGAAAAAGGCCTGGCCATCATCCAATCCCAGCCTGGCTTTGACGCCTTGGTAATAACCTGGGACAAAAGCAAGTTGGAGTATTTCCAAACAGCCGGGTTCTCAAAATACCTACGGACCCCCTAGCACCCTTACTATTATACCCCTCACCCTGCCCTCTCCCCGCTACGCGGGGCGAGGGAAAGATGTGGGTGACTGACGTTTCGGTATGTTTGTTGCTTCTATGAATAGAGGAAAAGAATATGGAGCCCCAAGCCCACGGCCTGAGCAGTGAATTGTTCAAGAGGATCTGCCGGCATCAGATCGTTCGCTCGCAAAATCTCAAGACCCGCCTCTTGAACGCCTGGAAAGAGCGCTGGCAGGAATTTAAGCTTCTTTTAAAGGAACACCCTTCCTTGGCCTGGACGATCCGTATAGCCGTCCCATTGGCGGTCTTGCTGATCTGGATGGGGATCATCATGGCCTACAATATGTATGCGCTCTGCCGGACCGACTGCGAGCTTTATCATGCCCAAGTGGGCGTTGAGGTCAAACGCCGCGCCGACCTGATCCCCAACTTGGTCGTCTGCGTGAGCCAATATTCTGCCCATGAAAAAAACATCATGAAGCATGTGGCTGACGTGAGACAGGCGCTTTCGAGCTCGAACGACATCGGGACCCGGATAGCGGCGTCCAAGGCGATCGAGGGGGCCCTGGCGAGATTAATGGCCATCGTCGAGCAATACCCGAATCTCAAGGCTTCGGATCCGGTTCAGAGCCTGATCAAGGAAATCAGCAACACAGAAAACCGCATCGCCGAGTTGAGGGGAAAATATAATGAAAGCGCGCGGGCTTTCAACAACCTGTATACCACCATACCCACCAACTGGCTGGGTTGGTGCTTCGGCATCAGGAAACCCGTCCCTTACATCAATACGGACGAAGATTTAATACGAGCGTACATGGTCAAGTTCGGCAAAGAGCAGGGGTTATAACCGAATATGGAAAAGAAAAAAAATTCAATAAACGCAATACTTGGCACGCGACCGGCCGTGGATCAGTATTTTTGGAAGAGAGCACTGTGGGGAGCCCTGACTATGGTGGCCATATCGGCCGGCCAAGCGGGATGGGCCGAAGAGACGAAAAAGATCCAGGATAATTCTTTCCTGCTGGAGGAAGCTTATAACCAGGAACCCGGGGTCATCCAGCATATTCAGTTCTTCCAGTATCTTAATAAGAGCCGGAACTGGGCGTATTCCTTCACCCAGGAATGGCCGGTTCCGGGGCAGACCCATCAGTTGTCCTATACGATACCCGTGAGCCATCTCCACGAGCCTGACAAAAAGACTGGCCCGGGAGACGTCGCACTCAATTATCGCTATCAGCTTATATTCAAGGACCCCATGGCCCTGACGCCGCGCCTTTCTTTGTTGCTGCCCATCGGCGACTATAAGTCAGGCTTGGGCAGTGATGCCCTCGGCTGGCAGACCAACATCCCGCTCAGCGTCGAACTATCTGATAAGTGGGTAACGCATTGGAACGTAGGAGCGACGTTCGTTTCGGGCAGCAGGGAACCGGGTGGAGCCAAAGCGGATACGCTCGGCTTTAATTACGGAACCAGCTTCATCTTCTTGGTCTCTGAGAATTTCAACCTTATATGCGAGGCTGCCTGGAATTCCTTTGAAGCCGTAGGTGTGGATGGAACAAGAACGCGCGGCGAGAATTTTTTTATTAACCCGGGACTGCGTTTCGCCGTCAACTTCAAATCCGGCTTGCAGATAGTCCCCGGGCTGGCATTCCCTGTCGGTGCGGGGCCATCGAAGGATGAGCGTGGTATGTTGACTTATCTTTCTTTGGAGCATCCGCTGTTCTAAAGGTAACTGACTATGAATGGCAAAAACGAAGTTCAGAACTACGGAGAAAAAAAAGTCTTCTTCGCGGGCAATCCCAGCGTCGGCAAGAGAAACCTGATTGTTCGCCTCCTGGCGCGTAAAGGGTTGCCCATTTTTGAGACCATTATGATCTTCGTCATCTGCTCAGTGGCCTATGTCGCTTGCGTTGGAGGGATTTTTCAATCGGGTGAGAGGAACAAGCTGGATCTTAACCACCACCGCATGCTCGTTCTTAATATGTGCCTTCAGGCGTATCATTGGGGTAATAGCGCTTGGCCCCCAGATCTGGACACGTTGGCATGTGAGGGACGGGACAGGAAAACATGTATACCGCACGCCAATCCGGTGATTCTCAAAGACCCCTGGGGAACGCCATACCTGTATAAGTTTTCCGCGGACGGTTTCACTCTAACCAGCCTTGGAGCCGATCAACGAGAAGGCGGCAGAGGGCGTGATGCGGATATGATTGAAGAGGGGCCTTGAGAATCAATATGAACAACAGCATAGCCAGGCATTTTAAGGCGCTTTACGGCAGGAAATTGTCTCCCGAGGTTGTGGAAATCCCAAAGTTTACATTGCCGGTAGACATCGGTCTGCGTACAGTTATCCGCCTTATTCTGTGGATGGTCCTGGTTTGCGAGTTTATCCTCATCCACTGCTTCGGGACATTCGTTATTATGAAGCAGGAAGCTTACATGGCGGGGTCCCGGCTTGAGATTGAATATCAGCGCAGGGAGAATCTGCTGCCGCGCCTGTTGACCATAACCAAAGCGTACTCCCGGCACGAGCGCGAGCTTATGAACTATGTGTCCGACGCCCGGGCACTTGGGAAATCCGCGGAAAAACTCAAGAAAATACTGGGACCGGAAAAAGGCGCGCAAGTGGGCAAGGTTTTCGCCAAACTGATTGCCCTGGCCGAACAGTATCCCGATCTTAAGGCTGATCAGAGCTATAAGGCGCTTATGGAAAAAACCGTGGCTGCCGAGAACCGCGTGGCCGCCGCGCGGGAAGAATATAACGGGCGGATTTTCAAATACAACCTCAAACTAACAACCTTTCCGTATGTGATGTTTGCACGGCCGCTGAAATTTGAGCCTATGGATATCTACAATCCAGAGAAAGAGCCGGTACCCGCTAAAAACGTCCGGTTCTATTTTGTCTATTGAGTTGTTTGGGAGGTAACTATGACTGTTGCAGATGGCGCTGAGCTCTCGGCCGCCATTACCTCACGCCAGTTCTTCACCATCATGGCGCCGATGAGCCTGCTTCTGTTGTTTAGTTTTGTCACAGAGGAAATAGCGGCAAGGGACGCAGACCCAATCCGGGGGGAATTAAATATAGTGACCTGGGTAAAGAGGCGGATTGTGGCGTTTAGAGCGGTCTCCATCGCCTTGGTTGCGGCGTTCTACGCTTACGAAGCGGCTTGGTGGTACAACATGGATATGTCGGAACTTAACAGTATGGCCATGAGCAGAGCGCAGGTAGGCAAAGAATTCCAGCGCAGAGAAGATCTGATCACTAATTTGGACATTATCGTAAACAATTACGCCAACCATGAGCGGATACTTTTTGAGCATGTTTCTGATATGCGGGCGCAGCTCCAGGCTATGGAAATGACGGGAGGAGTCCCTTCTGCCGCACAGAACTTTAAAATTGAACAGGCATTCATAAGCCTGATGGCGCTGGCGGAGCAGTACCCCAACCTAAAGGCCGAGCAGCGCTTTCATGAACTCATGGACATGGCAGAGATAACCGAAAACCGCATAGCGGAAAAGCTGAACACATACCTGAAGGCGTTGATGGAATTCAACACCTGCAACCAGCATTTCTGGTGTAATTACTGGACTTTCTTCGGGGTGGCCCAGTTGGTTCCGATGCCGGCTTTTTTTGAGTATTACTACTCGAACAGCAAATACGCGCCCACGGTGCCGGCGGAGGAAGGCTGAAGGCTATACTCTGGTCTTTTCTTCCAACCTTCAGCCTACAGCCTTCAGCCTATCTTTACAGCCTAAACAACTTGAGCAGTTAAAAGGTCGAGGCGACAGGCTTAAATTCGCCCTCACCGACTCGCAGTAAAGTCTCCATGGGAACGCCGCCGCGCAGAAACACAATCTTTACTTCGGTCTCGGGCTGGGCTCGGGAAATGAGGTCCTGAAACTGCCGGGGATTTCGGACCTTGCGGCCATTGAACTTTACAATCTGGTCGAATGGCTGCAACCCGGCCGCCTCGGCCGGACCTCCCGCGTATACAACGCTCGCTACTACGCCTTGACCGTCGGGAGCATTCGCTGCTTCCAGGGCGAGTTCCGGGATTAATAAGGCCTGCCCCGCCTGCCCCATACTCTGATACGGGGTATGTACCTCAACAGTTCCTGGGTTGTAAGCCGTTGACCAGGCGGCCGCATCCGTCCATGCCTGCCCGTGGCGCGGCTGGCGTCTCAACTGCAGGAAGAACCGGTGCAAGCCAATGACAAATAACAGCGCGACGATGAAAGCCATGATATAGACCCACTTGGCCGCCCTCTCGGCAAAGCACTCATCGGGCAAAGGGGCCAGGTCTTGTATCTGGATTCCCGCTTTCGCGGGAATGACAAACGGCCATGACCGCTGGTCATTACTCCGTCCCCGAAGCTCTGCGGAGCGGGATGAATACCTGACCCCTTTGTTCGTTCTGCGGTAATACATGTTTTTATTTCATTGCGGCGAGCCGGACCGATATCTCGGCGATGTCGCGCCGGTCCCGGTATATGGAATCTTTAAGCCTTTGGACGATTTGAAGGCCTTCCCCCAAGGTGCGTTCTTTGACAATAGCCACCTCCATATCCACCCACAGATTGCGCCCTACCAGCCTGGTCTTGACTTCCCGGACCGCCCCCGCGCCGACCACGCCGCGGGCTAGTTCCATTATCCTGGCTGATTGCTCGCCTGGCGAGAGATCTAACAACTCCTTGACAGATTTATCCAAGCCGTCAAGGGCAATTTTGGCTATCCATAGCCCGATCAAAAGGCCAACCACGGAGTCCAAGTTATAGAATCCAAGGTTGGCCGCGACCACGGCCAGGGCGACCGCGCCGGAGGTCACTGAGTCGGTCAAGTTCACTGCGCCATTAGCCAGGACAGCATGGCTGCTGAACTTCTCGGCCGGACAGCTGGAATATTTGTAGACCATATAATTAGCCGCCACAGAGACCGCGGCCACCATCGCGGCGATGAGCGAGGGCGGCTTCTCGGGCCCCACGGTGAATATCTCCCAGAGCGATGCGCCGATAAAGCCCAGTGCCCCCAGGAGCAAAATAAAATTAATAATGGTGGCGGCCAAAAATTCTATTTTGCCGTAGCCATAAGAATGTTTGTTGTCTTTCGCCTTGGCCGCGACATGAAGGCTAAAGAGGACCAAGCCGGCAATGGCCACGCCGACCAAAGATTCCAGGGCGTCCGCCATCAAAGAGCGGCTGCGAGTATCTAAAGCAAAGAGGGCTTTAAGCAGAAATAAGGCCAAGTTGATGCCCAGGGTGACCCAGGTTGCCCTGATGGCGCACCCCTCGCACTTCTGGGGCTTAATGGGTCCCAGGCCTCCGGCATGGGACCCCTCGCAGCTTTTTTCATTCATAAATCACATTGACGTTGTTTATATGCTTGATATTGCGGCGCAGAGCGCTTCGGAGGCGCTCGGATATTTGCTGAACCTCGCTCATAGCGAGATCCGCGGGCAGACTAAGGTGCAAATCCACCCACAAGCCGCGCCCGAGTTGGCGGGCCTTGACGTTTTTCATCGCCCCGTCTCCAGCGATGCGGACGGCAATGTTGCGGATGGCGCAGAGTTCTGACCACGACCAGGGAAGAAATTGCGTCCGCCCGGTGGTGCCGGGCATGGGTAAGTATGGCCGGGCTGTTGATGTGCCGCCAGGCGCAGATGTTGTAACGGTAAATGGTTTCTTCCACGAGAGCCGCGATCAGCGCGGCCACGAGAGCCGTCCAATGCGGCTGGGGATACCTCTTATACACGATGGCCCACAGAGCCTCCCCCAGCAGAAAAACGGTGGCCGCGAAAATAAACAGGCCGGTGAGCAGGGAGACGACATTCTCCATCGCGCCGTGGCCGTAGGGATGTTCCTCGTCCGCCGGGCTCTCTGCCGCCTTCATCCCAAAGAGGATGGCCACCGCCGAGATTATGTCATGGATCGAGTAGACGGCGCTGATGGTCAGGGCCCGGCTGTGCGTGGTGACTCCCACCACGCCCTTGAAGAGCGCCAAAAACAGGCTGTCCCAGAGCCCGAACCACGTGAGCCTGTAGGCGCACCTGACGCATTTGTCGTTGTCCGCCACCCGTGCTCCTCCTCTACAAAGGACGAAGGATGATTCGTCCCTCGTCCTTCATCCTTCGTCCTTCGTCTTTCATTCCTCATCTTCCTGGCCCGGCCCCTGCTCTTGCGGCGGCCCAGGCTCCTTCTTAACAACGTCTTTTTTTACCTCTCTGAGTTCAAATTGAAGCTCGCGGATCCTTCGGTTGAGTTTGAGACTGGACTTAAGGCTCAGGATCGCGGCCACAATCACCCCTATCAACACCGAAACTATTATAAGGGCGATGAGCGGAAATTGCCCTGTCTGCCAGGCCATGAAATGCATCTGCACGTGGTGCGGATTTTGGAAGGTGAACATCACCGCCAGCAGAGCCACCACTAAGATAATGATTGTCTGCAGTATTGTCATAAATGTCACCGTTTAGCCATAGCGATAAAGCCACGCGACGTAGACACTGGAGACCGTTAAAAAAATCAGGGCCAAGGGCGCTGCCACCCGGGCGTAGCTGTAAAAGGTCAGAGCAGAAGGGGTCAGAGCAGAAGGGGTCAGACCCCCACCAGAAGGCTTCTTCTGGTGGGGGTCTGACCCCTTCTGCTCTGACCCCTTCTGCTTCTGGTGAGCGGACGGCCAGGGCCTCTGGCCCCAACTCCGTCCCCGTAGCTCCCTTCGCGCCACCGGCGCTTGGGACAACATAGTGGCGGTCACGCTGCCCGCGGTTGCGCCGATCAAAGTCGCGCTGGAACCGGCCAGGACGCCCAAGGAGAGCGACCACCAATACAGGTTCTGCGGCGCCTCGGTCTTAAATCCCAGCACCAGCGGCAGAAAAAGCGCGGTGCACGGCCCGGCATTAAAAAAGGCCGTCGCCGCTGCCGCAACCCACATCAAAAGCAAACAGCGCACCAGAACATTTCCGAATGACAGGTGCACAATAAACTGGGCGAACCAGTTCAGCAGGCCGCTAGCCTGGGCCGCTCCAACCAACACGAAAAGTCCGGCGAAGAAAAAAGTGTCCCTATAATCGAGCTCCTTGAGGATCTGGTTTGTGTCAAGCCCGGTAAAAAACAGCGCGGCCAGCCCTGCGTCTATGGCAATGAGGGCCGGCGGCAGGCCGAGCTGGTCCGAGACTAGAAAGCCGGCCACCGCCAAGGCAAGTATGAACAATCCGCGACGGACGGCCCGCGGGTTCTTGAAAGACGAAGGACGAGGGACGAAGGACGAAGGACGTCCGTTCGCTTCGCTCACTAGGACGAAAGACGAATCGTCCTTCGTCCTTCGTCCTTCGTCCTTCGTCCTTCGTCTCTCGTCCTTCGTCCAAAGGCGGCTTTGGGTCAACCGCAGATAGACGAGCAGGATAGAAAACAGGACAAGACGTTTGGAAAATCGCCAATCATAGTAGAAGCCCCACCTAAATTAGAAGCAACAATCATACCGACCAAATAGGGCTGGGGATCGAGGTCCAATCTGCGGCTCAGGCTCAGGATTATAGGAGTGAGCACCAGCATGGTCGTTAGATTGTTCACCAAGAGCGAGAGCGTATAAGTCGTCAGACAAAACCATAGCATGATGCGCCAGGGATCGTCTCTCGCGAGTGAGGAGATTTTCCGCCCCAAATGATCGAAGAGTCCGCCCAGGGCCAGGGCCGCGGTGACGAGGTTCATCCCGACAAGAAAAAAAATGACATCAAGATTTCTGACCAAAGACTTCAAGGCCAGGCCCGTGTCGTAGAATTGCATTTGCGCCCCAAAATATACAGTAACGACCGCGCCCAGGACGAATAATAAGGGGTAATTCATCCATGATTTGTAGGCCAGTAAATAGATTACGGCGAATAAAAGCACGATGAACACTTTGGGGGCGAACGAGAGTCCTGCGCCTGAGGCGGTTTCCAACGGCCCCGCGGGCAGAGCCGCCGGAGCCTCAGTGACCGGAGGCGCGATGGTCCCCAGCCCGGAGGGCAGGGACCCTTGAAGCGCCGGAGGCGCGATGGGTTGGGTTGCCGGAGAGGGACTCTTAAAAATGTAAACCAGCCCGCCGGTCAGTAGAATGATCAGCCAGATCAATGGGTTGCGGGCAACTTGGGCATATTGTTGCCAGTCAATCACCCTTGTGTTCATTAAAATTCCTTCTGTGACACTGGCTGACGTGGTTCGACTCCGCTCACCACAGGCTGAGTCAGACAGAGCTTTGCCGCGGGCCTAAACAGCAGGCCGGCCGCGATGATTGCGGCAATGGCGTCGGCGGCCGGCCACCAGTTGCCGAGCATGACTCCGGCGAACGCCAAGGCGCAGATGATTACGGAGGTTCGGAAACTCCGAGACAATTCTTTCATGTCAGAACCATCCATCTGAAGCGCTATACAGGCGCTGTAACTGAACAACTGATAATTGCCAAGGATAGCCAGGGCCGCGACCAGAAGCGCCCAAGGGCTGGGCTCCACTAACAGCGAGGCCTTGGTCAGTCTCCAGACCGAGAAGATTAAAACATCGAGCGCGCCCAGGGCCACGATGAAGCCTGCCACCAAGGACACGAACCCGCCGCGCTCATGGGAAGGGGTCAGGTCTTGAAGACCTGACCCCTTCCCAGACCCCTTCCCAT
>JACQWW010000030.1:0-1730 GCA_016209025.1 Elusimicrobiota bacterium
CAATTCCCGTTTAAATAATTCGGGAATCGACGCGGCAAATAGCGCGGGAATCGACAGCGGATGACGAAGGCGGCGGTAGAGAGAGCGGGTGGAGAGACATCCACAATAGTCCCTTCAACTGATTTGATGATGATCCGGAAGTCGTTGGTGTCTATGTTCCAAATGTTGACCTGCTCTGCATAGGCCCCGGCAGCGATTATGACGCAGTGGTCCCCTCCGATCAGAGACGACGGCGCCGAGTCGACCGCTGCCTGGATGGTGGCATAGCCCCCAGGAACAGTGGCTGTTGTTCCGCAGATGGCATTGGCTTTGGCCGCATGTCCCAAAAGGAGCGCCGCAACAAGCAGCGGCCTTGATGCAAACCCAGCCGGACGCAACATAATTACGAGAGCATGAGACTAAAAACTAAAAATATAAATAACAGAGCAAATCTCCCCATCAACACCCTCAAATCCCCCCTATATCAATTTAGGCTTTGACTACCAATGTATCTCTTTAGCCAATCGAAGCCCCCGATAGATACCTACCAATAGAATAAAAGGGGTTCTAATTTATTGCAAGGGGAAATTTGAAAAAGGGTTAGGTGGAGCGGAGAATGGTCTCTTCGAGTTTTTTGGCGCGATTTTGCAAATCTTTAATGTCTTTGTCGTGGTCGGCCAAGTGTCCGCTTTGCAGGGCCACGTCTCATTCCACTTCTTTGGTGTCTTTGGCAAACGCATCAACGGCGTTAAGCACATCTGATTTGGTGCTTAAGATCAGCTTTTCGATTTTTTCAAATTGCCTGTCATTTTTTTGCTCATGCTTAATGAAAGCCAAAGTAATCTCTGTTTTAAAAGACTGGATATCGGCTTTGGTGCTTTTCTCCAGCGCCTGAATTTCGGCTCTCAAGGCCTGGGTATCGGCCTTGGTGCTTTTCTCTAAAGACTGGAGATCGGCTTTGGTGCTTTTCTCTAAAGACTGGAGATCGGCTTTGGTCGCCAGCGCCTGGATATCGGCTTTCAAGGCCTGGATATCGGCCTTTGTCGCTGGTTCAGTATTTGGATCGAATTGTTTTGGCTGTTCCATACAACGACATTATATCATGCCCCTTCTCAGTCTGTCTGGTAAAAATTTGTGGTCAAAAATGAAAATTTCAAGTTTTTAAATTGACTCTTGCGCGATTTTTAATTACCTGATAGCCTATCGGTGTCATGCGAGCAAGGACGGGTGCGAGGAGAGTTTGCCAAGTCGCAGCAACAGCTATTTTGCTGGCAATGGGAGACGGGCCGCTTCTCCATGCTTTAGATAGTTTTTCATTCACCATTAAAGCCGACCCCGCGGAGTTTACCCTAAGCTGGACCGCCCCCGTATATGTTTCTTGTTCAACCGCAAAAAATACGTACTATATTTGGGCCTCCTATGGCGCCGGAACCAATCCGCTGACAGTCGGCACAATGAAATATACTGTTCCTGACGCCACTAGCTTCACGTTCCCCTATCTCTATCCCAGAGGCACGTGGACTTTTTTAATCCAAGCCTCTACCGTCAATACCGTCTCCACTATTTTCGCACAAACGGATCGAAAAACCTTTTATTTCATTTCCGCCAAACCATGCGAGGGGAAAGGAAATATCAAACGCGGGGATGCCGAAGGAACTCATGTCGGAATGGGCCAGCAATGGACCTTTACCTATTCTCTCATGGATGATTCCCTGGTAACGATGGCAATTTACTCCACCTCAACATACTCA
>JACQWW010000030.1:1775-5093 GCA_016209025.1 Elusimicrobiota bacterium
CCTCAACATACTCAGACTGGGTACAAAATAGCAGCGGTTTTTGGTTTCCCAAGTTCAGCACTTCCGTCGTCAAAACGCTGGCTGATGCTGTGCCTCGTGCCGATGTGAGGATGGACTGTAGCGTAAGCAACGAGGAAATTTGGGATGTTCGCGATTCGTCGGGAAATACTGTTCCCAACGGACTTTATTTCGTTTACCTTCTGGCTACCAGCCCTCTTTATCCAGGCGTAACTTTATATGCGGACGTACCTGAGATGGTGCCAGTAGATATTCTGCGGTTTACCAAGTTTGCTACGAAGGGAATCAGCAAGAGCGGCGACGTTGCTTCGGTGGATTATACGATTACCGGCGACGCGGCGGTACGCATTCTTATTGCCGAACCAGGAGGCAAAATGACGCTTGACGACGCTGGCAACATTCAGTTGCTTAAGGCGCCGGGTCCCGGCTTTGAGCTATCCACGAGCACGAGAGTAATTCAGGTTTTGACGTTCAACAGAAAATACGGCCCATACTCAGACACCTGGAATGGAACGGATCAAAGCGGCGTGCTTGTTTCCTCCGGGATCTATAGCGTGGGGATATCAGCCAAGGACGCATTTGGAAACAAAGCTTTAAATCTTACAGGAGACAATGGACCGCTCGTAGGCACCATCCCCATTGACCGGACAGCCAGCCAGTTGGCAACAGATACTACTCCGCAACTTTTGCTTAGTGCCGCTTCTTTGGATTTCGGCGATGTCAGAAGAGGCGACAGCAGTTCAAAAACATTTGTCATTTCCAATTCCGGCGGCGGAACTTTAAGCGGAACAATTACCGCCGATCAAAGCTGGCTATCTGTTGATCCGGCAAGTTTTAGCACAAATACAACCACGGTTACGGTCACGGTAAACAATCCCAAGCTTAAAGACGGCTCATACACAGGAAAAGTCACCGTTAATGCGGGCGCCGGCGGAAAGCAGGATGTATCCGTAAAAATCGCGGCAACCTGCGTCATAACAAAACCCAATCCATATTCCCTTTCAACCGGCCGGCCCCTCATTTTCTGGGGTTCCGGCGTTGTGGCGTATGACACTGAAATCAACATTTATACTCTGGCCGGAGATTTGGTGAACACGCTTAAAGAAACAAACGGGAGCAATGAAATTTCCTGGGATGGCAGAAACAACTGGGGCAATAAAATAGTGCCTGGAATTTATCTTTACATGACAGTAAGCCCGACAGAAAAGAATTCAGGAAAGTTTACAGTAGTGCGATGAGAAAAATATTTTTTGTTTCATCTCTATTTTTACTCGCCGGCCATTATTGCGTTTTTGCCTACCATCCAGGCGAAGTGGGCGGCCAGGCGTTGAAACTGGCGACTGATTCGCGGCCTATCGGCCAAGGCGAGGCTTTTTGCGCGGTTGCCAATGACGCAAGCGCCATTTACTGGAATCCAGCAGGCCTTGCGCAGTTGGAAAGGCCGGAAGTTTCATTGACGCACATGAACAGGCTGATTGACATAAGGTATTTCAATCTGTCTTATGCCCAGCCGTTGAAAAAATACGGAGCTCTTGGCTTTGGCTTGTTCGGCTTATACGCATCAGACACCAGGCGGGATGAAACAACCGGCAATACTTTAGGGAAATTCATGGATTACAACACCAATTTATCTCTTGTTTATGCCTATCAACTTGTCTTTGACATTTCCGGGCTTTATGCCCTTGTCCATAATATCCATCTCGGCCTAAATCTGCAAAACATACCAGCAGGAAAAAGGTTTTCAGGAGAGCTTGAGACAGTCCCTTTTAATGTCAAAACCGGCATAGCTTATATTCCCGACAGCAAAAAATATACTCTTGCAGCGGATGTAAATTTCCCCAATGACGCCCAACCGAGCGTTCATCTTGGCGGCGAATATTGGATTGCCGGAATAATGGCTGTCAGGGCAGGATACAAATACAAAACCCAAAAAGTTGATCTCGGAGATTTATATGGCCTGTCAGCCGGCTGGGGTCTTAAAATCAACCGATACCGTTTTGATTATGCTTTTACACCTTACGGCGATTTGGGGAACAAGGCGCATCGCGTAACATTAGCGGTGGGATTTTGATTTAGCCTGACAAATTGTAGAAATTTCAAATATATACCAGGTATAATCAAACCGGACATGCGATATGTCAACCGTATTTTATTTTTAATCATCAGCTTTTTTTTACTGAATCTCGCACAAGCAGCCGGCCGCGGCCGCCCCGCTCCGCAGGGCTCCGGGGGCGGAGATAAGTCTAGTAGACTTGGCCGCCCTTGGAGCATTGGTCTTGGCCAGGATAATATCAACATCCTTTTGCCGGTCGGAAAAAAATGGGCCTATCAAGGACGATTGGGCGGCGTTTCCGCTTCAAGCGGCAACGGGGTCTATTATTTGGGCTCAAGCCTGCGCCGATATTTTCCTAAAACGCCTATCCTCGATTTTTATCTCTCCCCTGATATTAATATCTCTCATTTTGATGTTGACCAAGCCAAGGGTCTAGGCGCGGCCCTGGGCGCTACTGTAGGCATTGAATATCGCTTGCGGCCGCGTTTGGGACTAAGTTTTGATATCGGACCTTATTGGATTTATTTGCGCAACTTCGAGCCTGCGATCACCCGGCAAAGCTGGGAATGGATAGTTAATACAAACATCCATTTTTATATTAGGTAACAATGCGCCTGACTTTAATCATCGCTCTAAGCGCTTTTCAGCTTTGGGCTGGACTTCATTTCGGAGTGGGCCGGGCCATTCGCTCTCAAGCGCAGGAATTATCGGCCGAGGTCGGCCCGTCGCGGGACCCTCAATTGGGCAGACCCTACCAAAACGCGGGCGACGTCACGATAGCGCGCGGCTATAGCAATACGGCAAGCGCCCCCTGGGGCGCCGCCCATCACGGCCTTGATTTTTTGGTTTCCACAGGAACACGCCATGTTTTTTTGGCTGCCGAGGAAGGCTGGGTCACGGAAATCAAAAAATTTGCCAATGAAATTACGGGAAATTGGCAGGTTAATGTGAAAATCCAATTTAATAAAAATTTTTCGATGAGATATGCTTTCGAACCGTTCACCGCCAATTCCGCCGATGCCGACGCCCAAATTGCCAACCTAAACATCAGCAAAGGTCAAAAAGTCTTGAAAGGCGAATCAATCGGCAGATTGGTGGCGGTAGGCAGCGGAACCCACGTGGACTTCGGGTTTAAGAAAAAAGATTCGGACGTCTGCCCGTCCGGTTATTTCGCGCCCGACGTTCTCAATGAAATCACGACTTCGCTGAGAACTGTCTATCCAGGCGCCAATCTGTGTTATGAATAA
>JACQWW010000030.1:5117-6285 GCA_016209025.1 Elusimicrobiota bacterium
AAATTTGAGCCGTGACGGCCGCGTTTTTCAAGGCACTGCAGGGGAAAACGGCCCGGGACATTCAACATAATGACCCGTGCGATCCAGCCTCCAAGGGCTGGCCCGGGCAAGGGAAACTAACGTTTTGTTTGCCTGAGAAGCAATTTTAATTAGAAACCGCGCTCAAAACTTCCGGTTTGGCGGTCTGCGCCGGCTGGGCGGCGCTCGCCGGCGGGAAGTTCTCGCGCGTGGCCCTGAGGGGTCTGACCCATTTGGTAAAGTTGGAGGGCTTGAGACTGAACTCATGGATCAGGCGCACCACCTCGGAGGTGGGCAGAAATTTCTCCCAATCAAGCCTTAGTATCCGCACTCCCGCCTCCTCCATTTCATCCAAAAATTGGAGGTAGTTATCGCGCAAGGCTTTCAGGTAATCAAGGGTGATCGTCTTTTCCATGGTCCGGCCGCGCACCCGGATTCTTTCCATGGCTACGTGCGGGGTGCAATCGAGGTAAATCAAAAGCTGTGGATAAACAAGCTCATGAAGCACCATGTTGTCGAAAAGATCGAGATAGGTGGCGTAATCAAGATCAGTAATCAATTTTTCTGGATGCTGATTGAGCATTCTGGCGAAAATAGTGTCCTCCCAAATAGTGCGGTCCTGGATCACGCCGCGGACCCGGCCCAGGCTGATGCGGGCCACGAATTCTTTATGCTGGCGGAAGCGGTGGTTTAAAAGCCAAATCTGCATGATGGCCGCGTAAGATTTCATATCCGCGTAAAAGCGCTCAAGATAGGGATTGCCCCCCACCTCCTCTAAAATAGGCTCAAAGCCCATGGCCTGGGCCAAATCAACGGTCAAAGTTGATTTTCCTACCCCGATGATTCCCGCAATTCCGATATATCCATCTGCGAACATGATTATTTACCCCCTCATGAACATTATGAATGTCGAATATGGAATATAGAATATTGGCTCATGAGCCATTAAAACTCTCCGATATTCTACATTCAACATTCTATATTCTCTCTACTTGGCCTTGACGCGCTTAATAGTCATCTTCGCAGACCTATAATTTTTCCCTGGCGAATCCCCTTTCTGCTACAAAGACAGCTGATATTGCGCCAAATGGCATAAATATCGCACTTTTCCCCAAGGCTTTCGGCACTCTCGCTCCAGACGGAGGTTTGA
>JACQWW010000154.1 GCA_016209025.1 Elusimicrobiota bacterium
ATGAAGAGGTGGCCAAGGCCCTCGGCAAATACGTGAAATTCAGGGAGGAAAAATTCGGCGGCGTCATTTTCGAGACTATGAAAGAAAAGGTGTTCGTGGTCAACGCTGTCGGCGCCGAGATCGTCAAGCTGGCCGGCCGCGGCCTTGATTTGCGCCAAGCCGTGGCTCAATTGCGGGAAGTTTACGAAAGCGGCGAGGGAGTCATCGAGCGCGACGTATCCGAATTCGTGAACAAATTAAGGCAGGAAGGTTTACTGGCACAACCGTAAATGGTTTTCGCTCTTGATTGGCGTGAGCTTAGCGCTCCGCTTTACGTCGGTTGGCAGCTTACCAATGAATGTAATTTGGCCTGCCGCCATTGCCTTGAGCGGTCCGGGCCGGGCAGGCGCGGCAAGGACGAGCTTGACCGCAAGGCGCGTTTTAAAATTTTAGAGGAATTCGTAAAAAACGGCGTTACCTACGTGGCTTTTTCCGGAGGGGAGCCTTTAAGGGTTTCTTATCTGTGCTCCATGTGCGAATTTCTTTGCCGCGAAAATATCAGCGTAAAAATAGAAACCAACGGCCAGGGATTGAGCCTGGGGCGGGCCAAGGATTTGGCCGGCGCAGGCGTTAAGGCGGTCCAGGTCAGTCTTGACGGCGCTTCGGCTGTGATCTATGAGCAATTGAGAGCCGGCGGGAAATTTAAAAAAGCGCTTGATGCCATCAAACATCTTACTGCGGCCGGTTTGCCGGTTGAGGTTAATTTTTCGCCCGTTGCTTTCAACATCCATGAAATAGAAAAGACCATTGATTTGGCGGCAAGCCTGGGGGTTTTCAGTTTTTATACCGGCCCGTTGATGCGCTGCGGCCGGGCCGCGCTCAACTGCAAAAGTCTTGGACCTACCGCCGGGCAATACGATAAATTTTTTCAAACTTTAGAAGCCAAGGCTGTTGAGTATAAGGGCAAAATGCGGATTTATTTTAACAGGTGGGGGATTGTCGAGGAGCTTAAAGTCCGCCTAAAAGACCCGGCCGCTGTTTTGATAGTTCTGCCCAACGGCAAAGCCAAGATCATCAACAGCCTGCCTTTTATTTGCGGCGATCTGTCGCGCCAAAGCCTGACCCAAGTCTGGGAAAATTTCAAAAAAGCCTGGGCTGATCCAAGGGTAGCCCATTATATCGCCGAATTGTCGTCAGACGAGACTCTTTTAGACAGACTTCACGAGTTTATTGAACTCTACCCACTTGTTAAGACTCTTTAGGTACCGTTTTTTTCTTTTTGCCGGCGGCTTGCCGTATTTGTTGGGAGCCGCCTGCGCCCATTATGAGTTAGGTGTTTTTAGCCTTAACTATTTCCTTATCGGCCTTGCCGGTATCGTGTTTTCGGTGATTGGAGTCGAGACGTTTAACGAGTATTTCGACGCCTTTTACGGAACAGACAGGATTTTCTCTCTCCAGCCCAAAGAAAAAGCCAAAACGTTTATTTTGTCGGCAGGCATAATCAGTTTCTTTTTGGCTTTGGCAGTAGCCGTGCTCCTGGTCAAACTGCGCGGCCTGCCGGTCATGGCCTTCGCTTTCGGCGGGTTTCTGGCGGCCGCCTTCTATGAAGGCCCGCCCATCAGATGGGCTTATTTAGGCCTGGGCGAAACCATGATTTTTTTGGCTTACGGGCCGTGGATGACCATGGGAAGCTTTTATGTCCAGGCGCAAACCGTGACTTTCACCTCTTTCCTGGCTTCGCTGGTGCCCGGGCTCTTGGTTTGGGCCTTGGCCTTGGCCAATGAAATTCCCGACGTTTATCAAGACCGGCTGGCCGGCAAAAAAAATTTGATCGTGCGCTTCGGCCCCCAAAGAGGCTGTTTTTTTTATCACCTTGCGGCCTTGCTGGCTCTTCTGATTTTAAGCCTCGGTGCGGCAGGCGGTGTTTTTCCCAAGATTTCCCTTGCTGCTTTGCCGTCATGGCTTTTTATCCTCAAGCGCCTGCCCCAGGCCAAGGAAACCTGCGGTCATCCTAAACTTTTTGTCCCTAATGTCCGCGCCATAATGCTTTGCTATCTGACCACCGCCGCGATTTTTACTCTTAGTTTTTTGTTTTAAAAATGGACATGCAAGGGCCTTTGACTGTTGCCTGGCAAATCACCAATCACTGCAATTTAAGGTGTCTGCACTGCTTGAAAGAATCGGGGCCGCAGAAGAAAAATAGCGGGGGGTCGGACGGCAGCTTGATTGACCGGATTCTTGGTCAAATCGCCGATGCCAAGGTTCCTTATGTTCTTGTCTGCGGCGGAGAGCCGTTGACTCATCCGCGATTTTTCGACATCTGCGAATTTTTGTGCAGGAAAAACATATCCTGCAAAGTTGAGACCAACGGGCATCTTCTCAATAGGCAGACCGCCAAACGCTTGGCCATGCTTGGCGCGCGCTCGGTCCAGGTCAGCCTGGACGGCGTTTCAGCAGACACTTATTCAAGGCTTAGGCCAGGCGGTTCCTGGGACAAGGCCATTGAAGCGTGCCGCCTGCTTCAAGCCGAAGGCGTGCCTTTGGAAATCACCTTCGTGCCGGTTAAATTCAACATCCGTGAAGCAGGCGCCGTGATTGATCTGGCTGTTTCTTTAGGCGCTTGGCAGTTCAACACCGGCCGCCTTATCCCTCTAGGCCGGGCCCGCAAAGCGTTCAAGGCTTTATCGCCTTCGCCGCGGCAATATCAAGTTTTTTTGGACACCTTAAAGAGTAAAAAACAGGAATTGTCCGGCAAAATTCAAATCGTCTGGGAGCCGTTCGATATTTTTTCCGCCCTTCGCCTTCAGTTGGAACATATGCCGGCGACTTTGCTGGTGGAGCCGGATGGCAAGGCGAGAATTTCCGGCATGCTGCCTTATATTTGCGGTGATCTGGCGAAAGAGAGTCTTGGGGAAGTATGGGCCGGCTTTAAAAAATTGTGGCATGATCCTGAAGTTGTAAAATTTGCATACGAATTGATAAAAATGGATAATGAGTCAGACTTAAAAATTCCTTTGGGGTAATTTTTTGGAGGTGAAAATTATGACTAAAAAGACTCCGAAAACAACAGTTGACACTAAAACAACCGCAGCAACGACGACGACAGCAACGACTACTGCGACAAAAACAACAACAAACAAGAAAAAATGGGAAAAGCCGACCTTGGAAGAAGTTTCCGACAAGGTCATGGCCCAGCCGTATATCCGCTTCACATAAACAGAAAATTAAAAATTAAGGTTTTAGCCGGCGGGGCAAGGCTAGAGGATTACGCTTCACCTTTATTTATTGCCTGGCAGTTGACCAATGTCTGCGACTGCCGGTGTCTTCATTGCCTTGAGGAATCAGGGCCAAAAGCCGCTTTTCCCGGAGAATTAAACCGCCGGGAAATTTTTAAAATCCTAAAAGAAATCGCCATGGCCCGCGTGCCCTACGTGGCTTTCGGGGGCGGCGAGCCGCTGTCCCATCCATTATTTTTTGACATCTGTGAATACTTAAGCGGCTGCGGCATCAATCTTAAAATTGAAACTAATGGTCATTGCCTTAGTGCGGCAGCCGCGCGGCGGCTGGCTAAATTGTCCGTCAAAGCCGTGCAGGTCAGCCTGGACGGCCCCTGCCCCGCAACCCATCAAGCCTTAAGGCCGGGAGCTGATTTCAACAAAGCCCTTTCGGCTTTCGATCATTTGGCCCGTTATGGTGTAAGAAGCGAAGCGGTTTTTGTTCCCACTCGTTTAAATATTGACGAGATAAAAGGAGCCATTGAATTGGCTGCCCGGCATAAAGCGGCTGCTTTCATTACCGGGCCCATGATGCGGCTTGGCCGCGCGGCCTGCGCCTGGAACGAGCTTGCTCCGACAAAAAAACAGCTTGCCGTTTTTAAAAAAACAATCGCTGAACAAAAAGCTCTTTATGAAGGCGGGATGGAAATCATTGATTACCCCTGGAATATTATCCAAGAACTTAAATTTCGTTTCCGCCACCCCCAGGCTTTGTTACTCATTGTTCCCAACGGCTTGGCTAAATTGATCAATGCCATGCCTTTTGCCTGTGGCGATTTACGGCAGGATAGTTTGATCAGCGTTTGGGAAAAAGCCAAAACTGCCTGGAAGCATCCGCAGGTTGCCCGATTTGTCAAAAGAGCGGTCACGGATCATGCGCTTTTGGCTGCCGTAAACAAACCTGTTTTACTTCATACTGCGGTTCAGACAGTAGGGAGGCTGCCCTTGCCCCCAGACCCGGGAACCAGTCCCGGCGCTGGCTTTTATCGCCAATTTTTATTCCGGCCGGCACGTCAATGAGATTGCGGTCAATTTTCAGCCGGCGGCCCACGATTTGCTTTTTACTTATTTGCCCAACAAAGAATTACTGTTCATTCATACCTGGGGTTTTATCGGTTTCGTGGCGGTTCTGGTCATCGGCGGCATACTTTATGAACCCAAGGAAAGAGTGCCGTATTATCTCTGGGCTTTCGCTCTATTGATCATCATGCGCAGTATCTTTACGCTGCTGACGCCCCTCGGATTGCCGAAAGAAGCCGTAAGCTTTAAGGATTATCCGATACAGTTTTTGGCCAAGTATGTTGATTTCCGGCATACCCTGTTTTTTTCCGGCCATACGGCGTTTCCTTTTATGGGGTTTCTTCTGGCCCGGCGGACTTGGGTCAAATTGGCCTGCCTGGGATTTACTTTTCTTTTGGCAGCCTCGGTTTTAATGGGCCGCCTGCATTATTCCATTGACGTGGCCGCGGCATTTTTTATCGCTTACGGAACCTACCGCATGTGCTGGCCGATTTACCGGCGGGTCCAAAGCCTGATCGGTTTTTGTCTAAAAGCGCCAATAAAGAGACAAGCCGATGCGGTTGGGGGAAAATCTGGCTTTTAATCTCATTGGCTTGGCGCCATGTGTCCGGCGCCCGGCGCCGGGCTGGGGGGTTGATGTATGGCTGTTTAACGAAAGCGATGAAGACAATCCCATGGCCCCGGCCTGCGTTTGGATGATGTGGCGCGCCTGTCTTTGGGTTTCCCTTTGGATAAAGCGGTTAAGCTCGTCTTCGAGCGGGATAAATTCAATAGGCAAAATTCCCCAGACAGGCGCCAGCTCTTCCAAGACATCGGCAACCGCGGATTTGGCGTATTCACCGCTGGTAATGCCTGAAAAAAGCTGGTTGAGATAAGTGGCTTCAGGGGTAACCGGCACGGCAAAAGAAAAATCGCGGCAAGCTAAAGCGCACCATAACACCACAGACATCACGGGCAATTTACGAATTATTGCCATGTTTTAATTCTACCTCTTTTATTTTTTACCAGGAAATCAAGTAATTTTTTTAGGTCTTTCGGACCGGAAAATATAGGACTTTAGTCCTAGTCTCCTGGAAAATTCTACAATCATTTTGCATGACTCAATTTTCGACAAGAAGCCGTTTACTGAATTATGCCGGCATCGCCACCGAGCAAATTAATCCCAAAACTAGGCGGATTGATACTTTTCCCATCAAGGATATTTTGCGCGAAATCGGCAAAGAAGACCGAATGGTTGCCGGCGCTGTTCAAAGGCAAATTTCGGCAATAGGGAAAGCCGTTCGGATTATCGTCGAGGTTTTTCGCAGAGGCGGCAGGATTTTTTTTATCGGCGCAGGCACCAGTGGCAGGCTGGGCGTCATGGAAGCGGCGGAATGCCCGCCGACTTTTCATGCTAAACCGTTTCAAATCCAAGCCATAATGGCGGGAGGCAATCGCGCTGTTTTTCGTTCCCAGGAAGGGGCCGAGGACAACGCCTCAGAGGGGAAAAACATTATCCGCCGCAAAGCAAAACCAGGCGATGCGGTCATCGGCATCGCCGCCAGCGGCGTTACGCCTTTTGTTCTGGCAGCTCTTCAAACAGCTAAAAAAATCGGCTGTAAAACGATCCTGATTACTTGTAATACCGCCCCCGCCATTTCCCTCCCCCCTGGAGGGGGAGGGCAGGGTGGGGGGGTTGACGTCATTATTATCCCCGTGGTCGGCCCCGAAGTCATCGCCGGTTCCACCCGCATGAAAGCCGGAACAGCCACAAAAATGATTCTCAATATGCTCACCACAGCCGCCATGATCCGCCTGGGCAAGGTCTACGGCAATCGCATGGTGGACCTTGAGATCAAATCCAATAAGCTCAAAGAGCGGGCAGTCCGTATTGTCCGCGAGATCGCCGGGGTCAGCCGTCTGCAAGCCCTTCGATGCTTAAAAAACGCGCGCGGCCGGGCTAAGGTGGCCATAGTCATGGCAAAAAAGAAAATCAATTTCCGGCAGTCCCAGGAACTGTTGAAAAAACACCACGGCTTTTTGCGCCCAATTCTGAATGAAGACAATCGCCCGCGTCGTCATTGCGAGGCCCCCCGCCATTCTGCAACGCAGAATGGCGGGGGGCCGTGGCAATCTCATAAAGGGAATTTTCTTAAATGAGATTGTTTCCCCCGATTGGGCATCGGGGTCGCAATGACAGACGAGGGCATCTCGCCATGGGTCTCATGTCCGGCACGTCCGCCGACGGAGTGACAGCGGCAATCATAAAAATTAGCGGTTGGGGGTTGGGCGGCCACGGCCTCTGGCCGCATCTCCGCCCCCGGAGCTCTGCGGAGCGGGGGGTTGGGGGTTGGGGCAAAAATTTGCCTATCGAAATTGTGGCTTATAAAACTTATCCTTATCCGCGAGATTTACGTAAGCGCGTTCTTAGCGCGATCAACCTAAAAACCCCGGAGATATCCCGGTTAAATTTTGAGCTGGGCGAATTCTTCGCCCAATCCGCCCTTCGTCTTATTCGCGAACCCCGAACCCTGAACCCCGAACCCCGTATTTCTGTCATCGGTTCCCACGGCCAGACGATTTATCATGGCCCAAACGACAAACCGCCAAACACACTTCAAATCGGCGAGCCGGCAGTGATTGCCCATAGAACCGGCCTTCCCGTTGTCGCTGATTTTCGGCCAATGGATATGGCGGCCGGCGGTCAAGGGGCGCCGCTTGTGCCGTTTTTTGACTGGTATTGCTTTAAACATATAGCGCCGGCGGCATTGCTTAACATCGGCGGGATAGCGAATGTTACGATTATTGTTGATGGGAGAGGGAGGCAGGGTGAGGGGGTCATTGCGTTTGACACCGGCCCCGGCAACTGCCTGATGGATTTGGCCGTTAATTTAGCGACCAAAGGGCGTTTGAGCTATGACAGGGACGGAAAACTGGCCGGCCAAGGCCAAATTGACTGGAAAGCCGTAAACCGCGCCTTAGAACACGCTTATTTTAAGCGCAAGCCCCCTAAATCCACCGGCCGCGAACTCTTTAATGAGGAATTTTTATGCCGTTATTTTGCACCCTCATTCCCTCATTCCCTCAATCCCTTACTCCCTTTTTTATTGGCCACTCTCGCCGCCTTCACCGCTGAAACTATTTCTTTGGCTTTTCGAAAATTTATCATTCCCTCATTCCCTCATTCCCTCATTCCCTCAATCCCTGTTCTTCTCAGCGGCGGCGGCGCAAAAAACAAATTCTTAATGAAACTGCTTGAGCAAAAATTAAGCCCCTTGACCATCAGACTGATTGATGATTTCGGAATACCTTCCGAAGCCAAAGAAGCGGCCGCCTTTGCTTTAATGGCCTATCAAGCGATTCTGGGCCGGCCCAATCATTTACCGCGGACTACCGGCGCTCAAGGGAAGCCGTTGATTTTAGGCAAAATAATAAACCCCTCTTTAGCGGGAGGGGTTTATTATTTAGGTTAAATTTTCTTAATCAGTATTCCGCTTCACTCCTCCGCGTCATACTCGTCGAGGCCCTTTAGCTTGCTTTTTTTACTTTTTTGGGAGCCGCCCCCGAGCTGTCCGACCGGCCTTACGGTGCAGAACTCTTCGCCTTCGTTGTAATTCTCGCTGCTTTCTTTGACGATTTCGAAGTCTGTGTATCCCAAAAGCGTGGCGCAGACGCCTTCGTCGGCCTGGTAACCGCAATCGTCTCCCTCGAGCTTTTCATTGACGGCCTCAATGACGGATGGGCAGGTGCGGTTTGAGATTTCCTGGCCGGGCGCCCATATCGCATAAACGGCATTTTGCATTTCGACGAGAAGGGCTGAAAGTTTTGCCGCGTTATTCTGTGTTTTGGGTGTTTGCTTGAATTCATTGTAGGCCTGCTTGAAGTCATTCCAGATGCTGGTTTCAACATAAGCAATGGGTCCATTGGGAATGACCAGCCCTACTCCGGTGACATTAAACTGGATGGTCATGGTCACGGAACCGCTGAGTTGTAATAAACGATGCGTGCCGTTTGGATCAAGCTTTTCCGCTTTTGTATCAGCAAAGGTTGCGATGTAGTTGGAATATCGTCGAATTCTGTTAGTGCTAACGTCGCATTGCTGTTCGCCCTTGCTGGCTGACCCGGTGCAAATGGTGGTCAGCTCCGCTTGCGCCGCTGCCGATAATCCCATCGCGATGGCGAATGCCGCAAATGCCTCTATCATCTTTTTCATCTTAGTTTCCTCCTGTTCCCAGTCTTCACTGTTCTCCCTCTACTTTATAATTTAACACCAACTTGCCTAAAAAAACAAGGGGCAATTTTTATTTGGCGGGGGCTTTGCGCCGCACGTGAAAGAACAGGAAAGAACAGGAAAGAACAGGGACGTTCTTAACTAATTAACTAACTCCGACAACGTCTTGCAAATCCACCCTGCCGCCGACGCGTTCTTCGATAACCTTTCCACGCCAGCGAGCTTTGCTGGCAGCCGGCAGGCTCATTCGAGTCCAATGAGCAAGTTCCTGTAAACTTTTTGCCAGATATGCGTGACCCAAAAAAATCAAGACGGCCTTGGCCTCTGATACTTGCTGCTGACGGGCGACATTGTCCTGAATTTGGGCCTGCGCCAAAATGCGCTCTCTGAATGCCTCGCTGCCCATAATGTTTTCCGTGGCTGTCATTTGCGGCGCGGTTTGATCTTTTAATTTTTTTTGTCCCGACATTATGCCGTCAAGCCGCGAAATCGGATCTCTGCCGTTTTCCCAGCCAGCCTCAACAAACTGGAAATAGTTTTGTCGCGCGCAATTTTCCAATTTTCCGAATTCCGCCAGCACATTTTTGACGTCTTGCCATGGGGCATCCTTATTTCCCATCAATACGGCATGTCCGGCCCAAGGATAATGACCGAGTTCCTCTAAAGACGCGACGAGGCCCGCGCGCAATGGATTTAAATGAACATAGCGAATAAGTTCCAGAAAATAAGGGTCTCTTTCGCATAGGAGAGCTTTATAACGATTTTGGAACAGATGCCCGTTTCTTTTATATTTAAGGTTAAAATGCACAGCATAGCCAGTAAGGAGACTGCTCATAAAAGTTGCCAGGCCAAGAGAACCGGTGCGAACGAACAAATGAAAGTGATTCGGCATCAACGTCCAGGCCATACATTGGATTTGATATTTGGGAACAACTTGCGCCAAGCGGCCGCAAAAATCGGCATAGTCGGCGGCGTTTAAAAATATTTTACGGCGTTCAATACCCCGCGAAACAATGTGATAGAAAGAATCCGGCAAATCAATACGGGCAACCCGAGGCATGAAAGGATTATATTGAAAAGTTGTAACTGCCCAGGTCCCTATGATGACATCAACGGAATGAATGGTTGACCATTGAGGGCGTCTGTAATGGCAGCAAGGACATTGACGCCGTTTTTACGAGCGGTGGAGAGATAGCTGCGAATGCGAGCAAACTGTTGAGCCCCCTTGAGAGTACGGAA
>JACQWW010000155.1 GCA_016209025.1 Elusimicrobiota bacterium
GTCAAAACTGTCCGGTTCCATTTGGGAGTCCTCTTTAGGAGAATATCCTATCAGAACTGGGGCAAATCAAAAATCCACAGGATATTTTTAAAAACCTTCTCCGTCGAGAGTTACTTTAGGCTGGCGGTTTGTCCAGAGTTCAGATGCGCATGAAAAAAGTAGCCTGTCCCCTTTTCCCTCTGTCCCCTTTTCCCTCCCGATTGAACCCAAGATAAAAAAAGCCATCGCTTTCTTTGACGGACAAAATATTTATCACGCTGCCCGCCAACTCTTCAATTACGGATGGCCCAATTACGACCCTGAGCTTTTGGCCAAAAAAGTGGCGTCTCTTAATGGCTGGACCTTGATAGAAACCAGATTCTTCTATTACCAATAAACGGGCTTTTTCGCTAAAATCGTTGGGTCAATGAACGACACCAACAAAAATCCTGAGACTCGCATCGCCCTGTTTCAGAAGAAAGATGTCCGCCGCACCATCCACAATAATGAATGGTGGTTTGTCATCTCGGATGTCGTTGCTGCGCTGTCTGACTCGGTTGATCCTCATGGCTACATTAAGGATATGCGCCGCCGTGACCCGGAGATCGCTAAAGGGTGGGGGCAAATTGCCACCCCCCTTTCTATCGCCACCGCCGGCGGCCAACAAAACCTTAACTGCGCCAACACCGAGGGCATTTTTCGCTTGATTCAGTCCATTCCCAGCCCCAAGGCCGAGCCGTTCAAGCGCTGGCTCGCCAGGGTCGGCTACGAGCGAATCCAGGAGATTGAAGATCCCGAACTCGCCGCCAAGCGCACTCGTGCGATTTACAAGGCTAAAGGCTACTCAGACGACTGGATCGAGAAGCGGATGCGCTCCATCACCATCCGCGACGAGCTGACCGATGAATGGAAGAAGCGCGGCGTGAGAGAACAGCGCGAGTACGCCATCCTCACCGCCGAAATATCCAAAGCCACCTTTGGACTCACGCCCAGCCAATATGCCGAGTTCAAGCGCCTTCGGCGCGAAAACCTCCGCGATCACATGACCGATCTCGAACTGATCTTTTCCATGCTGGGCGAAGCTTCCACGACCGAGGTCGCCCGCAGCCGCGACGCCCAGGACTTCCCTCAAAACAAACAAGCGGCCCACGCCGGCGGCACAGTGGCCGGCAACGCCCGCCTCGAACTCGAGAAAAAAAGCGGACGCAAGGTCGTCACCCGCGAGAACTACCTTGCCCTGGCGCAATCGGCGAAGAAGGTGAAACAGTTGACACTCAAAGCCGCTGTGATGGGGAAAAAGAAGAAGCTCTAGGTGTGCAAGTGTTGCTGGGTGATATGATGAGGCGTATCCGGGGCGGCTATTCCGGCGATACGGGGCATGTTTTCATCTTAAGAAATCCTATTGAGAATTAAGTATGGTGTCCCCCGATTAAAAAAATTATTGCCTCTTAAGCGCTGGCTAAAAAATTCAATAGCGAGCCAATCGGGTAAAATTTTACCACTGGGAAAGGCGCCTCGGCTCCACGAAGTTTCTTTGACAACCCGAAAAACAAGCTTTTGTCTATTTTTTCTTTGAGGGGGAAAGGGGGCCGATCCCTTGAGGCATTTATAACTATTTTCCCGGGAATCTCTTGATCCGGCGGGCGAGTTGGCGGAAAGTGCTGTAAAGCGCGGTTCGCTCCCGGATGGAATATCCGGCCATCAGGTCCGCGAATTTACGCGGCCACGGACTCGGTCTCGGCCTCTGGCCGCACCGACACAAATCCTCCGGATGATAAAATCGGTGCTGACCGCACCTGGACATGGCCTCTGGCCGACAAAACAGGCGCTGGCCGTATCTCCGTCCCCGAAGCTCTGCGAAGCGGCGCTCGATCGGATAAGGCTTGTTGGAAGGTTGGCCGGGCGGCCCGCCTTCGTCAAGCAGATGTCCCGCCTTGACGCCTAAAACATCAAGCCGAAGGGGTCTGACCCTTAATTAAAAAAGCACGTCATCGAGCTTAAAGGAATATTGCAACGAAAAGAATCAGGCGTTAAGTGTCAAGTGTAGACCTGACCCCTATGTCCTGCGGATATTTTTTTCAAGCGCATGCAAATCTTTATGGCTGACATCCTTTTTTTTGAGCCAGCTTGTGATAATCGAAGTAGGCCGCTTTGTTCATTGCCGTTTCTCTGCTTTACAATTCTAATAGGGAAATGACACACTTTCGCTCAATAAATTAATCTAAATCCTTAAAGAGGACCAGCGCCAATCGGCATGTTTAGCGGTTACCGGATAAAGAACAATAGTGGAACCGGAAGGTATGCCCTCAAGCCGTTTAGGATTTTTGATGACCTCCAGAAGGAAATGTTCGGCCAAATCGAGATTCCTTTGAACCAGTTTTTTTTCAGATAACGTTAATTTAAAATTTTTCTTCATAGCCGCACCTCTTTAAATAGGATACCCAGTTTTTTTTGAGATCCCCAATGGCAAAATTAAGAATTTTAGCCAGATTCGTTTCCTTAAGGTATTCCTTAGCTTTTTTGCCATGGGCATACATTAAATCCCGATGGGGAATGCCATGAGCGTAATTATAGCGCACGACGGGAACCCACTCTTCCAAAAAAATTTCAAGCTGTACCACCAAATCCACAATTTTATTTTTCTTGAGTTCAATAGCCACGCGGATGCGGATATGATTGGTCAGATCAATAAAATATCGTTTGGCCATAGCACCTCAAAGAATAAGGAATCTTACCAATTTAAAAATTATTGCCTCTTAAGCGCTGGCTAAAAAATTCAATAGCGAGCCAATCGGGTAAAATTTTACCACTGGGAAAGGCGCCTCGGCTCCACGAAGTTTCTTTGACAACCCGAAAAACAAGCTTTTGTCTATTTTTTCTTAGAAGCCGAAGGGGTCTGACCCCTTGACTTCATGGCACTCTTTTAATCGAAGGGGTTAGACCCCTTGAATCAGCCGGACTTGAGGTTTTGTGGCTAAAAGCTAAAATAGAAGACAAAATGAAAGAACTTATTCCCACTGAAATCATCAAGCGCAAAATCTTTCTGATTCGCGGAGAAAAAGTCATGATAGACCGCGATCTTGCCGAACTCTACGAGGCGCCCACCAAAGCCCTCAACCAAGCCGTCAAACGCAACTTGGACCGGTTCCCCGAAGGCTTTATGTTCAGGCTTGTTCGCGAAGAGATGCGGGAACTGGTCACAAATTGTGACCGGTTCGCCAGCCTAAAACACGCCTCGGTAACCCCTATGGCTTTTACGGTTTATGGGGTGGCGATGTTATCGAGCGTTCTTAAAAGCAAACGGGCCGCCAGGATAAATGTTGAAATTATCCGCACTTTCATCAAACTTCAGCAGGCCTTGGCCACCCGCAAAGACCTGGCCAAAAAACTTGAAGCCTTGGAAAACCGGATTACCAAAAACGAGGCCGACATTGAGACCGTTGCCCAAGTGATCCGGGATACCCTCTTGCCCAAGGAAGAAAAACCCCACCCCAGAATTGGTTTCTACCCGCCCGAAAAAGATCGGAGCTGAAATTTACATTTGGCTCATCAGGGGCCATCCCGGACTAAAAAAGCTATAGCAAGATTGAGATAAACCTGTTAAACTTTTCTAAAGCGGGATTCGATCTTGGAAGCAAGATGCCGAAAATCTTTGAGTGGAAGGGTTACAAATTTTTTTTCTTCTCGAACGAAGGAAAACCCAGCGAGCCTTGTCATGTCCATGCGCGCAAAGGCGCCTGCCTTGCCAAATTTTGGGTTGATCCGGAAATAAGACTGGCTTCTTCGTGGGGGATGAGCTCCAATGAAGTCAATCGTCTTCAAAAAGTAGTTGAGCGGGAAGCGAGCTTAATTCGGAGGAAATGGAATGAATACTTTAACACTTGAAGCGAGGGCGTCAAAAGTTTGGTTCGACAAGGATTCTCTTTGCGTGTTTCTCCAAGATGGCAGAAAAATAGAAGTCCCTTTGTCCTATTTTCCACGCCTGCTCAAAGCACGCGCCAAAGATCGTCAAAAATATGAAAGCGGGGGCGGTTTGGGCATACATTGGGAGAAATTGGATGAAGACATCAGCGTGCCCGCCTTGCTTGCGGGTGTTCCTGATTTGACTCAAGCAGGCTGAAATTGAAGCCGAAGGGGTCTGACCCCTTGACTTCCATACGAAACACTATCTTTTGATTTTCAAGGATCAATTTTTATAATTATTTTCCGTATTTTCCCGGAAATTTCTTGATCCGACGGGCGAGTTGGCGGAAGGTGCTGTAAAGCGCGGTTCGCTCCCGGATGGAATATCCGGCCATCAGGTTCGCGAAGCGGCGCTCGATCGGATAAGGCTTGTTGAAAAGTTTGTCGGGCGGCACACCTTCGTCAAGCAGACGTCCCGCCTTGACGCCTAAAACATCGGCGATTCTTTGAAGGGTCGGCAGACTGGCACGCTGGGTCATTCTGTGACCCCGGCCGGTACCCGAAGTTCTACGAAGGGTGCTGGGCATTTTCAAGCCGCGCTCCATCTGGCCGACAAAGGAAAGGCGCAAATCCGCCTTTTCCGCCAGCTGTTTCTGAGGGGGACGGAGGGGACAGGCTTATTTTTTTC
>JACQWW010000156.1:0-4585 GCA_016209025.1 Elusimicrobiota bacterium
GCAGCTTGCGCCGCGCGCTCACGAGCCTCGGGGCGTCCGAAGCACCAGGGGACTCAGGCTATCCCACACTATCCGCACGCCGCCATGCCCATGACAGCCCCCGCCCCGTCGGGGATACGCGCGCTTGCCGAAAGGACACGAAGTTCCTGCAATTTTTGGCATGCAAACAACTTGGTCTCAAAAGCCACGGATGGGCGTTTGCTTTTAATGAGACCGAGAAGATATGAAACCTTCCTGTCATTGAATCCGAAATTATTCTTAATTATTGTCGTCATGCCTGCCCTCTGTCCCGCAAGTCCCGTTCCAATATATCAACAATTTGGCTCCAGTCGGCGATCAGATGGACGCCTCTGGGGGCCACTTGGCGGCCTTTGGGCCTAAACAAAAAGAGATTTTCAATCTTTCCTCGAAGTGTAATTATTAAAGCCGGCGCATTATCAATCATGTGGCTTAACCCCAACCGATGAATTTCCTCGATTTTTTCTTTTGCTGTTTTTAGAAAAAAAACCTTTGTCGGCAGAACTCCGGTAGCTGAGAAAAAATTATTCTCCAAAAGATCTTGCAAGGTGCGCAGAACCGTTTTCTCATTCTTGGCTTTGCTGAGTAAAAATACATTGTTTGGATGAAACATCTCCACGAGCCGGCGGACGCCTTCAGCGGCCCCTTCTATCAAACTTCCTTTGGCCGGGCCGCCGCCAAGAGAACGTAAGATAGTGCCGCCGATGTCAATCCCTAAGCGCATGGCAAACTCGGTGTCATGATTTTAAACCCTCAAAAGTGTAACTGGGCGCCAGTGTAGTGCTTCCAACGCTTCTTTACATTTGAAACTGTTGTCATTCCGGCGAAAGCCGGAATCCAGACCATAAATATTCGTTCCAGAGCCGTCTGCAAGACCTGGATACCGGCTTTCGCCGGTATGACAGACCAGCAGGCAGTCCCTTGCGCAGAAGGGACGAATGCAAAGGGATTTATGAAGCACTACGCTAGGACGAAGACCCAAAATAATTTTCAACCGGAAAGTTTTCGATCAGGGCCGCGAATTGGCGTTTGTTGAAGGGTTTTTCGATTACCCCGTCGAATTGCCTGGCGCCCGGCTCCTCCCGGCGCATCTCTTTTGTGCCGATTGAGACCGCCTGAATGATTTTGACGCCGGCGATCCGGGGATCATCCGCCAGGCTTTTGACAAGGTTCCGGCTCTCAGCTTCATTCAAATCCGAGTCAATCACGACAAAAGCCGGCCTGAAGCCGCTGATGACGGCCGATGCCTCGTATGAATTGCCGGCAAAACGAAAGGCCGTGGCCTCGTCTTTCTCCGTTTCAAGCGATGAGACGAAATCTTTATCCGGCGTAATGACCAGAACATTGGTGGCCAGCCCTTTGATCCGCCTGAAGTAAAGGCATTCCTGGCAGGTCTGATTTTGACCCTGAACAAGGGGCCGGCCGTCTTCTGCCTGGAATTGCCCGCAGAACTGCCTGGCATGGCCGATGTCGCAGTCCAAATCCGCCACCGCGTAACACCGGGCCGCCCGGATTTTATAAACCACGCAGTCTTTACACTTGTCGCGCACCTGTCCCCGCTCGCTCAAATACTCCCAACAGCGCATGGGCAGGCCGGGATTTTCCGGCTGAGCCGTCAAGACATTGCCGCCCGCGGCGGGCAAGGGGATATGCTTGACAAGATCATCCCGCAAGACGCGGTGATGGCCGCCCATGGTGTCTTGGGTTTTCAGGCGGCCTTTTTGGATCCATTTGCGGATGGTATCCGGCTTGACGCCGCAGAGCTTTGCCGCTTGACCCGTGGAAAGCCAACGGCCCCTAACAGGGGATGGGGTCAGGTCTTCATTTGTCATTTGTTACAACAAACTGTGGCCGCCATTTAGTTCCTGCCAACAAATGACAGTCCAGCAGGCAGTCCCTTCAGCAGATGGGACAAATGAAGACCTGACCCCATTCCCTACTCGGCAAGAACCCGGCGCACCGCATCGAGCACTGTTTTTTCGTCCAAGGGCTTTTCCACGAAATCCTGCGGGTCCGGCAAAGGCCTGATTTTTTGCATGAAAATTTTAAAATCCGCCAATCCGGACACGAAAAGCACGGGGATGGCTTTCAGCTCTGGGGTTTCCTTCATTTCACGGTAAAGCCTGACCCCTGATTTGTTCGGCATGACAATGTCGAGCAGGACTAAATCAGGCTTTTCATGGTCCAGCAGCTTCTTTGCCTCGTCTCCGTCCGCCGCGGAAAAAGCCGCATAGCCGTTGTCCGTCAAGAGGGCCGTTAAAAATGCCGTTGTGTCCGGCTCGTCGTCTACCACCAGTATTTTTTTGCTCATGTCATCACCCCTTTTTTCTGGGAATCCTCACCGTAAATTGCGTGCCTTGCCCGAACGTGGAATCAATGGCGATGGCCCCCTTGTGCTTGGCCACGATTTTGTTGGCGATAAAAAGCCCCAGACCGGTCCCCTCGGTTCCCTTGGAAGAAAAAAAGAGGCTGAAAGCTTTTTCGCGCGTTTCCTGATCCATGCCGATTCCATTGTCCATGATCTCAAAAAAAACGTGCTCATTGTCGCCTCTGGCGCGCGCCGTCACCCTGTGGCCGGCCTTTTTTTTGTCAACCCGGCACGCATCCAGGGAATTGTCCAAGAGATTGGCCAGGGCCGAATGAAGAGCATCGGCGTCTGCCTCGAGTTCCCCTACAGGAGCGTCAATAAGGCAGTCCAGGGGGACATTCAAATTTCTGGCCCGCACTTCGAGCCGCTCGCAGGCTTGCTTGAGAAGCCCGGCCGCGTCCACGCTCTGCGTTTCAAGATCGCGTTCCTTGGCGTAGTAAAGGATGTCATGGATCATACTGCGGATTCTGGCCTCATTGACTTCGATCATCTCCCAGCCCCGGCTGATTCTTGCTTCATCTTGGTTTTGGGCGCCTGATTTGAGCATATAAATGCCGCCGTGAAGGCCGGTCAAAAGCCCTTTAATGCCGTGAGAGATGGAGCCTACCAATAGTCCCAGCGAGGTCAACTGCTCCTGAAGCCGGCGGATCTCCGTGATATTGGCCGACATTTCCATCACCTGCGCGATTTCGCCCTGGTCGTTAGGTATGGGCGCGGCATGCACCAGCACATTGACGGGTTCGCCGGACCGGCTTGCCACCACTTCTTCGCTTTGATGCGCTTGGCCGTCCTCAAAAGTCGCGGCCACCGGACACACCAGGCAGGGTTCACTGCGGTGTTTGTAGATTTCATAACAGCGCCCCTTTTTATCGCCGAAATCCTCCTGAAAGCGCCGATTGGCGTGAATTATGTTTAAATCCCGGTCCTGAACCGAAATATAACACGGCACTTCCTCAAAGAGCAGGCGGTAGAGCCTTTGGCTGTCGTCGAGCTTTTTTTGAAGGGTCTTGACTTGGGTGATGTCGGTGGACATCTCTATGACCGAGGTCACTTGGCCTTGGCTGTCGCGGATAGGACAGGTGTAGACGATGACCCAGACCGGCTTGCCGCCCGGCGCTTGGACAAGCTCCTCGCTATTGTGGCTTTGGCCGTCCTCGAAAGTCTTGGCCACCGGGCAGACCGGGCATTTTTCTTCGCGGTGCTTGTAGACTTTAAAGCATGGTTCGCCGATGCCTTGGCCGAACTCTTCTCTGAAGCGGCGGTTGGTTTCAATAATGCGCAGGTCTTTATCCTGGACGGAAACGTAACAGGGCATCTCATCGAAACATTGTTTAAAAAATTTTTCATCCATGCCCTTTTAGGCTTTTACCGCGCTGTCCACGTGGGAAAGTTCCAAAATTTTACGGACATTGGTCAATAATTTCTCTTCATCCACCGGCTTGTCCAGATACCCCTCGGGGGGCCTGACCGGCCGGTCATAAATAAGCCTTCTTAACTCCGGCCGGCCGGTGATGATGCAAACCTTGACCGCCTCGGTTTCAGGGTCATGGCGCAAGTCCACCAGAACCTGGCCTCCGTCTTTGCCCGGCATGGAAATATCCAAAGTGACAAGGTCCGGCTGATGCTGTTTTACCATCTTTAAAACTTCGTTGCCATCATTGACTGTTATGGTCTTGGCCCCATGATCGCCAAGCAGGGCGCTGATATACTCCAGGGCATCCGGGTCATCATCAACGATCATGATGGTGTATGGCGCAAGGACCGGAACTTTCCCGGCCGGCGCAACGACCTTAGCCGGAATAATAAGGGCATTGGACACTAAATTTACCAGCTGGGTGACCTTCATATTGAGCTTGTAATGCTTAATAAGATCGCTCAAGCCATCCACGCAGTTATGGCAGGAAGTGACTACCGTGTCGGCGCCGGTGGCTTTAAGCTGGTCAGCCTTTATTTTTGCGGATTTAAGGCGCTGGGGCGTGTATTCCGACATGGACATGGCCCCTCCGCCGCCGGTGCAGCAAAAATTCTCCATGCGGTTGGGATGCATTTCCCGGAAATCAGACACAACCAAATTGAGCAATTCCCGGGGTTCCTCGGTCATGCCGCAGCTTCTGGCATTGTTGCAGGAATCGTGGTAGGTGTAAATTCCCTTGTTTCTCGTCTTATCCACTTTGATTCTGCCTTCCTTGATATAACCGA
>JACQWW010000156.1:4592-10233 GCA_016209025.1 Elusimicrobiota bacterium
ATATAACCGAGCATGGTGACAACCGAACTCTCCATGACCACCGGATATGATTGGCCGGCCCAATTTTGGGCCTCACAACGGGTGGAACGGTATCCGTGGCCGCATTCGGAAATGACGATCTTTTTGGCTTGCAATTGGATGGCTTTTTCAAAAACGCGTTTGCCCACGGTGGCCCCCAGGTCGTCGTCGCCTGAAAAAAGTCCGAAGTTGGTCATGTCCCAGCCTTCGCTCGGCATGCACCAGCTTTCGCCCGCGGCCCGGAAGATTTTAGCTGCGTCGGAAATGGTTCTGGGATCGTATTTGACTTCGCGGGGATTGATGGTATAGACCACGTTCGCGCCTTTGGCGTCAATGGGAATGACGGCCTTGGGGTCTGCCAGCTCGGCGGCAAGCTCTTCCGACACCCATTCCAGGGTTTCCAAATAATCCTCTTTTAAGACCCCCATCTGGTTGCCTATCTCCCATTGGTCTTTGCTGACCACGGCCACGCCTTCCGGCATGACGCCGACATGGACCAAAAGGCCGCGCAGGGTCCGGTTGGCGGTGGCGAAATCAACGCCCATGGGGCAGTTGAGGGTGCAGCGCCGGCAGTTCGTGCATTTGCCGAAAGCAATGTTTTTCAAGTTTTCCAATTCCTCGTCCGTGAAAACGCTCTTGGCCGACACCCACCAGGGAAAAATCCGGCCGGTCCAGTCAATATGGCGTTTGAAGATTTTTCTTAGCTGATCCGCTTTGTGGGCCGGGGCATAAGTGGGATCATCCGGATTAGCCAAAACATAATGACAGCTTTGCGTGCACATGCCGCAATGAACGCAGGCTGCCAGGGAGCCCACGATCTGGCGGCTCATTTTCAAAGGCAGGCGTTCCAGAAATTTTTGTGCTTTGTGGGTGCGTATTTTATTTTCCATTTTATTTCCTCAAACAGCGGAATCGCGCAAAGGGAAAACCCCCCGGTGGCCCAGGGTTCTGCCCAGCCACCAGCGCGTGAACGGATAGTAAAGATAATGCGAGATTTTACTGAACGGCACGTACACTAAAAAGAAAGCGGTCATGAAAAAATAAGCCAGCATGATCCCCTCCCCCCGGCCCAGATCATTGGGGGCCGCAAGAAAGGCGAAAACAAACCATACGGTCAAAAGAGCCAGGGAAAAATAATCGTCAGGCGTGCTGATGAGTCTCATGACCGGATCGGTCAGGCGTCTGATCAACCGGCCGGCCCCGACAAGGCAGGCAGCCGCGGTAAAAACCTGAATAATCCGCGCCACCGCGGTTATTTCGAGCAGTTGGGGCAGGTAAGGGATGATAAAAGAAAGGCTGATGGAGCAAACCACGCCTAAATGAAAAATCACGAACTGGCTGTAAAAGAAAGGCTTGGTTCTGGTGCTTTCCATCACCCAAGGCATGGCGATATTGGCCAAGGAATACCATTTACCGGCATTGGGATTAGCCGCGCCTGTGCCTGTGGCCGCGAATTTGTCCCTGGCGTCTTTGAAACTCAAGAGCCATTTTATCCGCACGACATACACTATGGACATAAAAGCCAGGGCTATTTCCTGAAGACGGTGTTCTGAAAAATGCAATAAGCTGCTCATTGGTTGTTCCTCCTTAGGGTCTTACAGTTTTTTTATCGCTTCTTCAAACGGAGCGGTTTCCCGTGAATCGCCAACGACTATTTCCACTTCTTCAAGACCGGTGGCGCCTTCCAGGTGCTTTTTGATTTCCTCAAGCATCACTTTTACGCACAAGGGAAGGGCGACTCCGTAGAAGCCTGATCCCATGGCCGGGAAAGCCAGTTTGGCGATATTGGTTTCCTCGGCCTGGCGCAGGCACGAACGCATGGTTTGGCGCAGTTTTTGTTCCTGGTCCGGCTCTTGAAACCGGGGCCCGACCGCATGAATGATGTATTTGGCCTTCATCTGTCCCGCGCCGGTGACCACCGCTTGCCCGGTTTTTGCCCCGCCGATTTTATCAAGCTCTTTTTTAACGGCCGCGCCCCCGCGCACGGCAATGGCTGTGCCGTGGCCGGATCCAAGCTGGAGATCGGGCCGGGCATAAAAAACAAACGCGTCAACCTCCCTGGCGGTTACATCGCCTTTGACCAGGCGCACCATGGTATTTTTAATTCTTTTTTCACTCATAAATGTTTCTCCACGTCGTGGCAGTTGTCTTGGCAATGAATACCTGTCCGGCCGGCTTTTCCGTCAAGACCGGCCATAAAAAAACACTTTTGCGCCTGGGATTTAAACACCAGGCATTCGCGGCAGTTAAGCTTGATTTTGCCGTCTTGAGAATGGTATTCCCAGCAAAAAACGGCGAAATTATCCCCGGCTTTCGGGGCCTGGATGATCCGGCTGTCTGAAGCATAAGGTTTTAAACTTTTTCTTTTGACCCGATAATGTCCCCCGGGAGTCTGGAGCGCTTCGATCTTACCGAGCTTGATCCACTTAAGCACGGTGTCGCGGGTGACTGAACATACCTGGGCTGCCTGGCCCGTTGAGAGCACATTATCGTTCATTTTTATCTCTTTATTATTCATTTTATTGAATTATTATTGCTTTTATGCATATTATCTGAATTATCATTCCTTGTCAAGCCTTAAAAAGTGTGTTTTAATTGTAATTGTTCTTTTTATTCGTCATTCCGGCGAAAGCCGGAATCCAGTCCTTTTTCTGGTTCCCCGCTTTCGCGGGGACGACGTCTGGATACCGGCTTTGGTTCGACAGGCTCACCATCCTGAGCGAAGTCGAAGGATCGCCGGTATGACAACTAAACAGTTACAATCTGAAAATTAAACACTTTCGATCAGGAGGAATAAATGCTGCTCCTTTTTAACTATATCGCCGTATTCATATTCATGTTCATATCTTGAGGAATTTGAATGGTGGACAAAGCCGAGGGAAAAATCGCTCTTGAGCGAAGGCCTCTACATGTTTCAGGAAATTGTTTTTCTCAAGGGCGTTTGGGAGCATAACCGGTCCCTATGGATATTTTCCTTCCCCTTTCATTTCGGCCTTTATCTTTTGACCGCCATGACCGCCTGCCTGGCCGGCGCAGCCTTGGTCCCGGATGTTTTCAGGCCCGCGGCCTGGATTTTCGGCGCTGCCGGTTATATTCTGGGCGCCTTCGGAGCCCTGGGGCTTTTAATTAAGCGCGCCTTTGATCCCAAGCTTAAAACCTTTGCCAGCCTCTCGTCCTATTTCAATCTTGTTTTTCTGGCCGCTCTCTTTTTAAGCGGAGCCGCAGCCTTGTTTTCCGGGCCCTTTTTATGCCAGATGACTTCTTTTATCAGAGCCTTTTTTACCGTTAATCCCGGGATAACGCTGGACGCCCCAATTACGGCCCATATCATCATTGCCATGCTCTTTCTCGTTTATCTGCCTTTTACTTACATGATGCACTTTGTGGCCAAATATTTCACCTATCATGAAGTCCGATGGAACGACGAACCCATGGCCGGCAATGCGGCCATGGAAAAAGAAGTCAAGCAGCTGCTTTCCCAAAAAGTCACCTGGGCCGCCAAACACATAGGCGCTGACGGCAAAAAAAATTGGGTGGACATCGCCACAATGAGCCTGCCCGAGGAGAAAAAAAATGCCTAAGAACTTGAAAGTTGAAGATTTCGGCAAACACGAAAACGAACAGCTGACCAGCCTTAATTTGCAGGATTTGGTTCCCCTGCCGCCCCCCTACGACAAGCTGGGAGACCAGCCTGCCTGGAAACAGATCAAGCATGAGCAGACAAAAGAGATGGTTGTGAATTTGGACGGCGTATCCGCCTGCAGTCTGCCCAAACCGAAAAGCAAGGAAGAGGAAAACGAACTGGTGGAAAAATTCCGGGCCGGTTTAAAAAAAATCTTAAGCAAGCAGGACAACTGGACATTTCAACAGCCCTTGACCCTTTCCTTGGATTACTGCGCCAAATGCCAGACCTGCAACGACGCGTGCCCGGTCTATGAAATGAGCGGCAAAAACGACCTTTACCGGCCCACTCTGCGCTCGGAAGTCCTGCGGCGCTTGATCGCCAAATACGTCAAAAAGGGCCCGGCCTGGCTGGCTAAATTCAAGCACGGCAACATTGATCTTAATTGGACCACTGTGTCGCGTTTGTATGAGCTTGCCTATCGCTGCACATTGTGCCGCCGTTGCGCCCAGGCCTGCCCTATGGGAGTTGACAACGGACTTATCACCCATGAACTGCGCAAAATATTCAGCCAGGAACTCGGCTGGGCTCCTAAAGAACTGCATGAGAAAGGCACGGTTCAGCAGTTGAAAGCCGGCTCATCAACCGGCATGACCCCTTTGGTCGTCAAAGACAACATTGATTTCATTGACGATGATTTCTCCCAGGAAACCGGTTTTGACGCCAAAACCCCCTGGGACAAGCAAGGCGCGGACATCCTGCTCATCCATAATGCCGGGGAGATTCTATCCTGGCCGGAGAACGTGGCCGCCTTTACCATCATCTTTAACGCGGCCGGGCTCGACTGGACCCTTTCCAACCAGGCGCCCTCCTATGACGGGGTAAACTACGGCCTTTTCTACGACGACATCCAGCTGGCGCGCATCGCCATAAAGCATGCAAGCACTGCCAGGAAGCTAGGGGTCAAAAAAATCGTCATGGGCGAATGCGGGCACCAGCACAAGGCCACCATCACCATCGCGGACCGCGTTCTTGTCGGCGACATGAACGTCAAAAGGGAAAGTTGTCTGCCGGTCCTGGAAAAAATAGTCTTCAGCGGCAAGATCAAGTTCGATCCTTCGCAAAACAATTTTCCCGTCACCCTACACGATCCCTGCAATATCACGCGCAACCTGGGAATTATCGAGCCGCAGAGGCGCATCCTGCGTTATTTGTGCCCGCAATTCAGGGAAATGACGCCGCACGGCAAAGACAATTACTGCTGCGGCGGCGGATCGGGTTTCGCGGTCATGAGCCCCAATAACTTCGCCGATTGGCGTATATCAGTGGGGGGCCGCAAAAAATTCAAGCAGATTTTAGACGCCTTCGGCGACCGGCCCGGCCCCGAGACCAAGAAATACCTCTGCGCCCCATGCTCAAACTGCAAAGGGCAATTGCGCGATCTTCTGGGATACTACCATGCCGGTGAAAAAGCAGGCATTACTTACGGCGGGCTTGTCGAGCTCATCGTCAACGCCATGGTAGGCATCAAAAAACCCTACGTCAAATGGGAGTAGCCCTATTTGATCGTTTCCACCCAGTACCGGACGAATACGAATCTCGAGAGGATAAATCCCAGGGGGACATTGACAATCACTCCGACGGTAAAGGCGTTAAACGGCTTCCATCCGAATTTTGTCAGCTCCCTGAATTTAGTGGTCAGGCCGATGCATAGAAAGGTAAAGACAAACGTCCATGTTCTCAAGTCTTTAATGGGCGAGATGAGCTTCGGGGTAAGGACCTCCTTGAAATCCACAGATGAAAAACCGGCGGCCACCGCACTCATGACAAGGCAGGCGGCAAAAAACTCCAGGACGAACTTCGGAAACCTCAGCCACAACTCAGCCAGGGTCTTTGTCGGCCCCCCTTTTCGGCCGGGAGAAGTTTCCCAGAAGTAGCACGCGACAATAGCCAGCATAAAAGACCACAGCCCGATCCAGATGTCGCGGCCGATCACCTTCA
>JACQWW010000135.1 GCA_016209025.1 Elusimicrobiota bacterium
CGGGCTCCCAGGGCCAAAACGCCCGGCAAGACAACAATTCATCCCGACAGAGCCGGCCGGCTCAATCCCCGCCGCAAACTGCGCCTCCCCAGCCAAATCAAACCAATTTTGACTTTCACATCGTCATACCCGATTCCTTTTTCGATTCCCCGGCAGGCGGACAAGACCAAACCCTGCAAATCCACCAACAGCTTGGACAGCAGATGGACGGGGCCCAAGCAAATCCATCTTCCCAGGCAATGGCGCCTTATCTTAGCAATCCTTCCTCCCAGATTATGCCTGCCGGCCCGGCCGCCGACCAACAACAAATACCCTTTCCGCATATCACCCTGGGGCCGCTTTTCCATCCCATCCAGGAGCAGGCCGGAAACGCCCTGCCCTGGAACCCTGACCGCGACGTTTCGGTCGTTTATGTTGACAATGGCCAAGCCATGGTTAATCCCAGGGCACTTGATCAAGACCTCTTGCCGGTTACGCCGGAGGACGTGGCTGTTAGGGATAGAGCCACGAATAGTCCAAGCCATCTGGTCACCCTTTCCAACGGTTCCCAGGCCTTAAGGATAACTACCTTGTCCGGCGAATCCAGGGACAATGACACGCGCATCCATCAGCATGTGGATATCGGCGTTCCAGCCGGCACGCCTGTCAGAACCCCCAGAGACGGCATGATTGTCAATCAGGATTACGAAAGACACGCCGGCCATTACATCACCGTTCTTTACGAAGATGTGGACTATTATTATTTTACGGTCTATGAGCATACATACGATGACAGCAATAAAAGCAACGATGTTTTTCCAGTCCAAGTAGGCGATGAAGTTCAAGCCGGCCAAGAGATCGCTTTGAGTGGTAATTCCGGCGGGATGGACCCGCATTTGGACTATGGACTCTATAGGGTGCCTAAACAAGCCAGGAGCGTTGACGAATGGCAGCGGATGGTTGAGGAGAGGGATGCGAGGTATAGGTCTGGACGACAAACAGTAAGGAACGCCCAAAAGCTTACTGATCTCGAAATAAATTTAATTAAAACAATCGAAGAATTTAAATCCGGCCAAGCCGATAGAACAGAAGCCGGTGGCACAATCTACTCCTTTCTCCACAACTTCCAGCAAGACAGCCCCCGCCTCCAGGCCAGAAGCCGCTTCTACGCTGTCAACCCTCTCGATCCAAATAACTGGCCTGCCGAGAACAGCAGGAATCCCGGGAGCATGAGCGGCCAGTGGTAAACAAAAAATTTGCAGTTTTTTTGATACTTTTAAGCCCTCTGCTTTTTTCTTGCGCGCAAGAAAAACAAAAAAAGAGGAAGGAGCCGAATTACCAGCATCATGTCATTGTTCCCATTGGAAACGATATGGCGCTTTATAAAAACCTTAAATATCCATATTTTTTGGAATACTCACAGAAAGTCTGGAAAGGATTGCCGATGAGCGATGAAAAAGACGGATCATTTTATCTTTCCGGTTCCTTGCCCATTAAACCCGAGCTGGTTAAAAAGCGAGAATCGAGTTCTTACTATGGCACATTAGTGATCTATATTAGAACCAAACCAGACAGAGAGCCGCTTAAATCTTTCCTTGAACCTTCCGAACCATCAGAAACTTGGCCTTCTGGTTCAACGGTTACAATAACCACAGGCGCCATGACTATTAATGGCATTGATTTTATTTACGGGATCGAGCAGGGTTATATTGAATTTACCGAACAGGATATTGAAAAGTATGCCTATGAGGACGGAGCGCTTCTGGACGGCCATTTCTGCCATGTCAGATTTTACACGGAAAAACCCGTCCCCTTGGAGATTGAGTTTACAACAGACAACGAAAAAACCACAGGAGATGATCAGCCAAGTAAAGATGAAGAGGCCCGTCGAGGAGTCGAACGCCTTAAACAGGAAGCCCTGAAAGTCATTAAAACTTTCCGCTGGCATGAGCCGAAAAATTCCGGTGTTCGTAAGTCCAACGAGTTGCAATGACGTTTAGAATTCCAATTTTTAAAACAGTTTCATGCTTGGCTGTTGCTTCCCGAATTAATTTACCCTTAATTTCCCACAATAAAATTCCCCAAGTGCGGAATTTGGGTTTATACAAAAAAGTGCAACTGAAAATTCGGATTAATCATCCTGGGTTCCGTCGAAGGATCAATATGAATTTTTTAGCTCCGCCCCAGGATAATAATTTTTCAGAATTTGTGCATAGGGAATATTTTCCTTGCCTTGACTGATGGCGCCTGTTTGGCAGAGGCCTTTGCCGTGGCCGTAGCCCCGGCCGAAAAAAATGAGATAAAACAGGTCTTTTTTTTGGCGGATGGGAAGAATGGAAAATAAAGCCGAGCGCAGACTGCCTGGAGCCAGGGCCTGGCGGATGGGGAAATCTTCGGCGATAATGAGGCTGGATTTTGAGCCTGTGAGCCGGATTTTTTTTGTTCTTCCGTCAGGCCCCCGTTCTTCGACAGACATGGATTTCAAATAACCTATCTGCGGGTAAATTTCGCCTGCTTTGCGGCTGATTTCCGAAAAAGGAACAAGGCGTATCCAGGCGAATCTCGGCGCTTTCTCGTAGCACCATTCGCCGCTGTTTTTTTCGAAACTTGCCAATTCAAAAAAACGATTGAATTTTAAAGGATCAATCGAAGTCATGAATTGAGTCCCGCTCCGCAGAGCTTCGGGGACGGAGCTTGGGCCTGAGGCCTTGGCCGTTTCCGAGTTTGAGGGTTTGAGAGTTTGAGAGTTTTGTTGTTTTAGGTCGCGTTGAGCGCTGTCGGCCAGCATGCCGCCGCAGCCGGCGTGATACCAAATCCGAAAGAGCCAGTCGTTTTCTTTCAAGACCTCGCCGCCGGTTTGCCTGACAGCTTGCGTGGCGGCCGGCGTTTCACCTAAAAGGCCGCGGTACACCTGGCAATGGACCTGGTCGCAAAGATCAAAAAGGCCGTTGTTGGAATAATGAAAACGGTCAATATCTTTGCGCCATAAAGCATAGCTTCTGGCCAGGACCGCCTGGGCTTTCAGAGTTTCGGGAGGGCTCGTTCCTCCGATTTCATAGGGCAGAACGCCCAAGAGATATTCCTCGATTCCAACCTCATTGACCAGGATAAATCCCTCTTTTTGCGGGATAACCATTAGGTTTCCCCGGACCTGCAGATCCGATTGGATCGCTTGGGTCATTTTGACCAAGCGGGCGCCTTTAATGAGAAAGCCGCCCGCAGCGCGGTTTTCGGTTTTAAGCAATACAGGCTTGGCCGCTTTAAATTCTTCATTGCCGCGAAGAATGGCCAGCATGACGGCAGGGGTGGAGATAAAAAAGAATTTCCAAATCTCTTCAGCCTTTCCCTTGGCCAAGGTTCCTTCATCGGGCAGGCTGATACTGAAAGGCGCGGCAGCCATGATCGAGACTTGCGACAAGGCTTGAAGGTCGCCTTTGGCGGTGGTTAGAAGGCCGATTTTCAGGGAAGGGCCGGTTCTATCCAGATTGCTCGGCAATGTTTTAGGCCAAGCCGTGGAGAATCCGGCGTCGGCCAAGGCCAAAAGCATGTCCAATGGTTTTGTCGTGCGTTTGGCGTAGTCTTTGAATAATTTTTCGTATTCCGCGTCCGTCTCAACGCTGAGATAGCGCCGTGTTTCAAGATAGGCATTGTCAAAGTCGCCGTATTTGGCATGGACCGTGCAGAGCATGCGCCGGCATTCCGGCATGGCCGGGTCAAGCCTCAAAGCTTCGCGCAGGTTGTCAATGGCTTGGCTCGGCTCATTTTTAGATAGGCAGTTCATGGCCTTCATCAGATAAACCACGGGCAATGATGCGCTTTCTTTTTCTATCAGATAGTCAATGTTGGCGACAGAGCCTCCGAAGTCGCCCTTTAAATATTGAGAGGCGGCCAGCAAGACCGTCGTCAGTTTCAAAAGAGATTCCTCGAAGGCATTGTGCGGCGGGCTGATTAAAGGCGCTGTTTTGATCCAGGTTTTTTCCGCGGCTTCAAAATCGCCCTGCATCAGAAAGTTTCTTCCCAATTGATAGAGAAAAACAGGATCAATCGAGCCGGTTTCAGCGTCAAGCTCGGTCCAGATGCCCAGGGCTTCGCGGTGTTTTTCTTGAGCTTCGAGGCTCAAGGCCATGCTGATTTTTGTTTCCTTGTCCTTGGAAAGGCGCGTTAGAACGTAACGAAAAGAGCTTTCAGCCCCCTGGAAGTCGGCGCGGGCAAAGCGGGCCCTGCCTTCGGTTTTAGCGTCAAGGATGTCGTCTTGGGCAAAGGCCAATGAGGCCAATGAGGCCAATGAGGCCAATGAGGCCAATGAGGCCAATGATTTGCGAAAACGCATTTATTTCGCTTTATCGGCGGTTTTAGATTTTTCCAGGTATTCTCTGGTGTATTTTTTCTGGAGTTCCACCATGGGTTGATCGAAAGGGTTGATGTTGAAAAGTTTGCCCAGGGCAATGGTGGCCAGGTGAAAAAATTGGACCAGGTAACCGTAGGCTGTCTCATTTTGTTCGCAAGCAGTTATGGAAAATAAAGGCACCTTGCAGGCCTTGAGCGATTTAGCCACGCCTTGGCTGGAAGCCCAAAAATTTCGCGCCAAATCAGGCAAGTCTTTGCTCTGTCCGGCTCCCGCTGGTTCTTGGGGATGGATCAGGGTTACTGCTTTGTCTTTGGGGCCGCCCAAATAAAGCTGAAGGAGAGAATGCTGGTCGCGCGTTCCCATAAAAAGGGCCGGGGTAAATCCCCGGCCGTTTTTGCCCAACGATTCGGCAAAAAGCTGAAGAAGCAATTCCCCGAGGCCGGTCAGGCGGTCGCTGTAAATAAAAAATCCCAGGATGGTTTTTCCGGCTTTGATTTCACGAAAAAGAAGTTCGGCGTATTTCAAGGCGGTTTGGGCTTCTTGGACGGCCAGTTCAGCGCCTTGGCTGATGGCGGCAAGATTGAGATTCAAAAGGGCCGCCGCCGTATAGGCCACCGGTGAAAAGGTGGAGAAGCGGCCGCCGATGTCGGCTGCCAGGGGAAAAATAGGCAGGCGGTTTCTGGCCGCCCATTGGTTTAATTTATTACCGTGGTCCGGCGTGGTCGTGACAATAACTTGAGAGGCTTCGATTTTGGCAAGAACATGGCGCCTTAACAGCTCGACTTCCATTGTTGTCCCGGATTTCGAGATGACGTGGATAAGGGCTCGCGGCATAATTGCCTTGGTCAGGGCAGGATGGCCGGCGATCGTGGCCGGATCAATGGTATCTAAAATCCAAATGCGGGGACGCCCCTGCCTTTGCGATTGCGGCAAATGGTTCCAATGGGGCCCGGCAAAAAAATTGACCAATGATTTGACCGGCAGGGAGCTCCCTCCGATCCCCAGCAGGACGTAATCGTCAAACAGTCTTTTTTTGCCTTCAAGGGTTGAGCATATTTGTTCCACCAGAGCCGAATCAGGCGGCTTTAAAAAACCAAGCGGATAATTTTTCTGCCGCCATTCTTTAATGAGTTCGTCGAAATCAAGCCGGCCGGGTTTGCCCTTCCATGAAAAATCAAAAATCCGCTGTTTTTTCTTCATGATGAAAATTATAGCGTTTTTTTATTCTTTGGTGTAGTCCAAAGCTTCGCAGGTGGCGTGAACCGGCCGGCTATTGAGCTTGATAGTGCGGGGGACCAATGCCCCTCCTTTGATTTCGGATTGGGATTTAAGGGCCGTTTCCCGGTAGAAATCCAAAAATTCAAGCCTGATCCTGCGGCCTTTTGCCCTGATGGAATAGTCGTTTTTCACCTTCCATTTTAACGGCCGGCCTTGTTTGATTTTGGCGGTGTCCCAATGGGATTTATTGCGCCGGGCCCATGTCTGGCCGGCAAAAAAGTCCTCAAGGGCGGTTTCAAATTCTTCAAGAATATCGGAACTTTCAGGAAGGCTTAAGGCGACCTCGCGGCCGGTAACCGGCGTCAGGGCGCCCGGCGGCCAATAAAGGATATTAATGCGGTCTTCTTCTTGGGAAAACCTAAGAGAGAGCCTGACCCGCATTGATCCCAGGCTGGGCACTTTCCATTCACAGCGGAATATTCCGGCAAACCCGTTTTGCATCGAGGCGGATTGGCGCCCCAGAACCTCGGCCGGCTCGGGCTTGGCTTTTTTATCGAGCGAACGCTCCAACTCCGCCAAATCGGCCTTAAGCCGGCTGCTCGGTTTTTTGCCGGCGGCAAGATCGAATTTCGCCGTAAAGTAGGATTGCCAGGCCTCTTCGATTTTTCCCAGGCTTTTTTGAAGCCGGCCCAAGTGGAGCGTGATTTCCGGGTCATGGCTTTCCTGGGCCACGCCTTGAAGCAGTTCAAGAGCCTGCGGCTGTTTGCCTTGTTTGAAAAGCGCCCAGGCGAGACTGTCTATGTATGATGGATTTTTAGGATCAGCAGTCAAGGCTTGCTCGATGAGCTTCTGGGCTTCCTTGAGATTTTTGTTTTGCTCGGCCCAGGTATAGCCAAGGGCATTGGCAAAAGCCGGATTATCCGGATGAGCGCGCCAAAGTTCTTCCAGGACCTTTTCCATGCAGGAATAATCCTGCAATTCTCCGCAAACCAGGGCATAGCTGTACGCCATTTCCTGCCAATCGGGCCGTCTTTGGTAAAGCCGCGATAATTCGTTTTTAGCCTTATCATATTCTCCCATGTCCTGGTACCCGAGAGCCAGAAAATAGGGAATGTCGTCGTTTTCAGGAAAGCGGCCTTTATGTTTTTCCAGGGCCGCGACCGCGGCGACAATGTCGTTTGATTGCAGCAGGTAATAACTTTCCTTTAAGACAAAGACAGGATCATGCAGGGCGGCGTTGGGGTGATCCCTTAACGTTATCAGAGCTTCTTCCCATTCTTCGGCCTTTTCGAAATCCTCAAGCAGAAGCCCCAGCGCCTGGGTGTTGAGCGGTTCCGATTCCAGAGTTTCCATCAGGCAGGCGCGCTTGTCTTGCTTTTCGCTCATGACCGAGCACAGTTTGAGGCGCAAATGGCTGTTCTCCGGATTTGCCTCCAGGGACTTTTTCAGGAATTGCTCGAGCGATTTTTGACCGGAAAATTTTAGATAGGCGTTAGCCAAACCGTCCAGAAGTTCCGGATCTTCAGGATCTTCCTCAAAGGCTTTGGTATAGGTCATGATTGACTTGGGGCTGTTTTCTTCAAATTCGTAGTAGGCTTTGATTTTCAAGAGTTCCGTGCCGGGCTCGGAGACGGCAATATACGCCTCCAGGTATTTCAAGGCGTTTTTTTTATCGTTAAGAAGGGCGTAATTGGAGACAAGAGCCATTAAAATATCCGGATTTTTCGGCTCCATGCCGTAAGCGGCAAGAAGCGGCCCCAGGGCCTCTTTTGTTTTGCCGATAGCTGCCAGAACCTGGGCTTCCAGCAAAAAACTTTTAGGATGATTGGGGCTTAATTGTTTGGCGATTTGGACATAGGCCTGGGCGATGGCGGCTTGCTGGAGCTCAAGGGACAGGCCGACAATCTCTTCGACAAGCTCCATGGCCTGCAAGTTGGCTTGGTGGGATAAAATCAATTCGGTCATGGCTTTTTGGTATTCCTCTGACCTTAAATAAAGAAGATATTTCAGGTAGTGGTGCGCTGAAATGCGGGGGAAATTTTCAGCATGCAAAGGCGCGCAAGCGCCGAAGCGCGCCAAGGCGCAAGAGAAGAATAAAAAAAATAATTTTGTCATAAAAAATTAGTCTCTTATATTATTGCTCGAAAACCGGAATTTTTCAGCAGGCTATTTTATTAGGTCTCCCCGGCTGGCCTTCCATTTCAAAGGCATCGCCGGCGCTACGATCCTTAAATAAAATAAAACCGGTTTTTATTGCAAGGCGGGCAGGGAACCGTAAAACTCTTGCGCTTCTAAAAGGGCTTCTCGCCCTTCTGGTGTAATCTCGATCTTTCGGTAAGAATAGAGCCTTTTGCCTTCAAATGTTTCTGCGTCAAAAATGGCCTCAAGAGTTGCCACTTTGACTATCCGTTCCTCAAGCTCGCGGCGGTATTGTTTACAGATTTCCTGGTTTTCTTTGGGGCAAAAAATATTGATAAGGGGACTCTTTAGCCCGCTGCGTTTGACGTTTGTTCCGGGGAAAAATAATCCTTGCGGAGAGCTGTCAGCCACGCCTATTAGAAGTTCCAGGCGTTTTTTAAAAAGTCTTTCCAAGTCATTTTTCGTGAGCGAGATGATTTTCTGGCGCATTTTATAAGCGTAAACCTGGGAAGGAAACAAAAAGTCTTTGTCTGCTTGGGTAAATTGAGAAAACCATGAATCCCGAGAGTAGGCTTGGACACCGGCGGCCCCTTCGACAGGAGCGAAAAATCGAGCCTCCTGTTTCTCCTTTTTACCTTGTTTTTTAACCGCTACGGCTTCCAGGTTTTTTGCGATAAGCTTATCAAGCTTGCGGTCTTTTGTTTTAGCATTACAAGCCTTGCTGTTATTAAGCTCTTCAAGAGATTTATCTAAATCACCTATCACATAAAAAGCGCGCGCCCGGTAAAGGTGATGATAAACAGCCGCCTGTCCACGCTTGGATAAGTTTTCATAATAACGGCTTTTATCGTGATTGCCACTGTGCGCATAGGCTACGCTGATAACGCTGTGCCAACTTGGGTCAATCTTACCATTCGGATGCGACAAAATATTTTCCAAAGCTTGAACGCCTTGGCGGGAGTCATATTTCAAGAGTTCCAAACCCAGTTCTATTTGAATATCAGGATAAAGTTGAATACCCTCTTTGAGCGTATCAATGGCTTTTTGTTTGCCTTCTTTGGCGCCGATTGTTTCGGCCGCCAGTTTATAGGAATTTACGTCAGACAAATATTTAAGTCTCTTTTTTTGTCTAAGGATGTTTAAAACGATTTTGGCTTTATCCGGCAAATTTTTTTCTTGATATAATGAGGTGAGGTTTTCGCGGCAGACAGCCTCGACATAAGAAAACCGTTCATCTTGCGAGCAGGCTGAAACGCATTTTTCATATTCCGGCATCGCCTGCTCAGCGATTCCCTGATCGTGATAAATGACGGCCAGCTTGCTTCGTGCCAGGCAATAGTTTGGATTTTTGGCCAAAACCGCTTGATAATTTTTTATCGCTTCATTCTGATCGCCTTTTTGCTGGTAGAGCGTACCGATATCTGTTTTAAGGCCAGAGACGTAGTCCGTAGGGGCGCCAATTAGGGCCTGTTTGCCGCTTTCAATGGCCTGATCTAAAAGTCCGAGCTCCCTGTTGATGACAAATAGTTTTTTATTGATAAAAAATTTTGGATTTTCGGAAAACGACACGCCTGGGAAATCGGCGCAGTCGCGCGCCTTTTCAAAGTCTTTTTTAGCTTGCTGCAACTTTTCTGGGCTCATTTCGGCTTTTGCCAAAATTAAGATGAAGCTGCAGGACTCGTTAAGCTGTGGATTTAATTCCTTGGCTTTTAATAGCTCTTTTTCGGCGTATTGATAGGAACCTTTATTGAAATAAGCATACCCCAAAGCTGTATGAATGGCGGCATTCTTATTACCGGCCGGATCACTGGCCATTGCCAAGCTGAATTCTTGGATCGCTTGGTTGGCAAGATTCTTGGCGAGATAAAGTTTGCCCAACCAATAATGGCCGTCGGCGCTTAATTTGGGGTCATCTTGGACCAAACTCAGATTGCGCTTGAGGGCGTATTCGGCGTTATTGAAGTTTTCGGCCGTGCCCTCTCGGGAAGATAAAAAAATTTCAAAGTAAGCTTTACCTTCGCAAAAGCAGGCTTCGGCCAATCCGTGCTGTTGGAAGTCGGGGGGAGCGGCTTTCCCTTCTTTTCTGGCTGCAGTTGTGGCTTGCTTGCAAAATACCGAAGCTTTTTCCCATGATTGATAAGCAAGGTAAAGCCGGCCGATTTTCAAATCAACCGCCGGCCAATCGGGCTTTAATTGGGAAGCCTTTTCGTATTCTTCAAGAGCGCGCAGGGGGTAGTTGTCCGCCAAAAGCTCGCCGAATTTTAAATGAAAAGCCGCTTCATCCTCGCGACCCCCTGTCGCTGTTAAAGCCTGGGTTCTTAGTTGTTCGAGTCTGATTTTTTCTTTGAGTGTTATTTGTAAAACTCGTTGATAGTCTGTGGCGGAGGGGGCAAGCTGGGCTGCCCTGGAAAGGTCAGGTTCGGCTTCAATAACATACCCTTCATTACCGAGAATGTGGCCGGAAAGATAATAATTATGTGCGTTATTTGGGTCAAGTTTGAGAGCTTCCTGGATATGTTGGCGCGCCTTAAGAAAATATTTTTTTCTTACCTCCAAAGGGTCAGGATTATTTGCCAGGGAAAGCCCAAACTCAGAATAAGATAAAGCCAGCCCCGCCTGGGCTGTAGCGTTCTTAGGATTAAGCTTAACGGCAAGGAAGTAGGCTACTACTGCGCGGACATAATCTTTTTGAAGATAATATTGTTCTCCAAGCTTGACTTCTTGGTCAGACTTCCATTTTTTTTGCGTCAATAACAGCCAACCCGTCAGGATTGCCAAAATAATCAAAAGAATGCCCCCGGCCCAAAGGAAATATTTGCCGATTTTTCGGATCATCTTTAGCGCTCGCGGTCTTTTGTCAGTTTTTTAAAAATTTCTTTGAGATGGGGAAGGTAAATTTTTTTGATTTTTCGATAGATCTCTTCCGATTCTTCTTCGTCGTAGAGATGGGAGGTTTTATTTCGGTCCTCCAGCATGTCCAAAAACACCTTTTCGTCTTTGATGAAGCCTAAACGAAAAGTCAACCCAAGACAATCCTTGGGGGATTTAGCATCAAAGCCTTTGTCTTCCAGAAAGTACTTGAGATATTTCCAAAATTGTTCAAAGGTAAATTCAAAGCGCTGGATAACGCCGTCTTTGTCGAGCTCGTCGCGGGCCCGGACGATTCCTTCATTGAGGCTTTTCAAAGCGTTTTTGAATTTGTTTAGGGCGTAGTCAAGTTCTTCTTTCATAGACGACCTTCCCGCTTTTCAACACGATTCGCCGCAAGCCTGGGTTTAGGCCTGCCAAATAAACTATATCCACATGATAAAGACCGCCGAATTTTTCGATTTCATCGCGCATTCTCCGGCTTATTTCAGCCGGAGGCTGTCTGCCGTCAACGGCAAGATCGAAGTCCGAGCCTTTTTGAGATTTGCCTTTCGCCCTCGAACCAAAAAGAATGATTCGCCGGGGGGACAGATATTTCCTTAACGCCTGAACTGATTTTTTCAGGATTTCTTTTTCTCTGGCGGACGAAACACCTGAATTTGCCATGCAAATATTATTGCTTAATATTTTACCGCCGGAGCTATTTATCCCCAATTTTGTTTGAGGTAAAGGGGGAGAGGCAATTTAGGCGGTCTGATCCAGGCGGGATGTGTTTTCGGACGGGACGCGGCCACTAAGGCTAAAGCGTCGGCCTTCGGAATTTCTTGTTTGACCGTTGAATAGCCGTATTTTTCAGCAAGGTTTTTAATTTCAGATTCCAGGTTGTATTGCACATAATAGAGAAGGGCGGGCGGCTCTTTTTTTGATTTAGGTTGTTTAGCGAAGAGGTTCTTTAAATCCGCGTAAACCTTGATCGGGCTAATCCTGCTGTCGGGCTTAACGCGGGCGGCGGTGAAAGCGCCGCTAAAGGCCACAATGCAAAGAAATCGAAAGTCTGAAGTCTGAAGTCTGAAGTCTGAAGCCTGAGCGCATTGCCAGGCCATCAGCTCCTGGACTGTCGGGGCAAAGACCGGTTTTTTGTAGAGGTGGGCCCAAGTGTTGATGATGGCCAGGCCAAGGCGCGTGCCGGTGAATCGGCCGGGGCCTCTGGTTACGGCGAAAAAATCGCAGTTTTTTATTTTAAGGCCGGCGCGTCTGAGGGTTTCCGGGAATCGCCGCCAAAAAATTTTTTCATGATCCCATTTTGCGTCAATAAAGGTTTTTGCGGCAAGCCGTCCTTGGCGCCAAACAGCAAAGCTTAAATGGGTTCCGGATGTCTCAAGGGCAATTGCATTAACTGAACCCCCGCTTGCGCGGGGGTGACGGGTCAGGGAGAAAGTCCCTGACCCGTCACTTTTTTTCAATCGCTTTTTGCAGGTCAATGGCGCTGTCTTTGACTTTGTCCCGGATCTTATCGTCAAGAACCTGCGTCTGCTCGTCAATGGCGCCGCCGACCCGTTCTTTGCCGGAGCGAAAGACGTCTTTGATTTCCTTGATAAGCCAGGGGGGAGGGGGGATTAAAGCCGCAAAGAGCCAGCCAAGGATAAGACCGACAAGTAATATTAATTTTTTCATTTTATTTGATTCTCTAAATTTAGCAAAATTCGTCATATGTCTGGGAGACGTAGAAATTTCCCATTGTCCGTCATTCCCGCGTCCGCCGGAGGCGGATCC